>CALUTN010000138.1 GCA_944323665.1 Candidatus Gastranaerophilales bacterium
ATCCTTCCTATGAAAAACTTAAAACTCAAAATAAAAGAAGAATTGTTCGTGCTTTGGAAGTTACAAAAATGTTGAACAAACCTTTTTCGGAAGTCAGTGTGCAAAAAGAACCGGAGTTTGATGTTGAATGGCTTTGCCCCGAGATGAAATCCAGAGAAGAACTTTACGATAGAATTAATAAAAGAGTAGACTTGATGCTTGAACGAGGTTTGCTTGATGAAACAAAGTTCCTTTTGAAAAAACATGGCAGAATAAAGAATTTCGTATGCACAATAGGATACAAAGAAATGCTTGCATATCTTGACGGCGAGATGACTCTTGATGAAGCGGTAAATCTTTTAAAACAAAATACTAGACGTTACGCTAAACGCCAGCTGACATGGTTTAGGCGGAATCCGGAGTTAAATATTACGATATAACTTTTATTTCTCCAACAACTTTTCCGCTTATAGTTTTGATTTTATTATCATAATCTATATTACCCCAGCCAAGGCGGTTAATCATTTCTAATACTGCAATTCTTCTGGCATCCATACCTGCATCGTGGATTTTTATAATAAATCCGTCATTAATTTTTGTATTAACAACTACACAAAGTCCGCCTGCACCGACTTTTGCGATTATATTATCCGTATTTTGGATAACCTCTGTGTCAAGCCGGTTTTCGCCTCCTATTATATAAGGATAATTAAGAAAAGCGTCTTTAATTTTTTCATATTTTGGATTCTTAAATAAGTTAATGTAACCCGTAAGCATGTTTCTTAACGGCATGGAAAGAATAGGCACGCCGCATCCGTCTGTAGTGACGGGGTAAGTATGGAGGTCTGTATTACACAAGCTGCTAATTTTTTCTTTTACTGCAATTTGTAAAGGATGAGCCGGCTTATAATATGTTTCTAAATCCCAATGTTTAAGGGTACAGGCAATGAGAAATCCGATGTGTTTTCCGGAACAATTGTTATGAACAGCTCCGGCTTTTTCGCCCTTAATCAGCATTTTATCCTGCATACTTCTTGAGAGAGGTTCATGAATTCCGCATTTCAAATAGCTTTCATCAAGTCCGAATTTTTCCAGCAGCCTTTGGGCTATTTTGATATGGCAGTCTTCTCCGGCATGCGAACCGCAAATCAACGCTAATTCCTCAGGAGAAAGGTTAGCTCCGTAATCAATTAACAAGCTTGCCTGCAAAGGTTTAGCACATGAGCGCAGATAATAAGCTGCTCTATCTTCATTTCCATTCCGGTCGGAATATAGAATAAAAGAACCGGTATGTACTTCTTCTGAAAGGCCGTCTCTTATATAGTCTATTTTCATAACCTATGATTCATCCGCAAAAGGTTTTAATTTGACGGTAAATTCAGATTCTTTCTCTGCTTGTTCTTCCGGTTCGGCAGGCTGGGCTTGGCGGTCTTCCTGAGCGATGGGGTTAGTGGCAAGTGACGGTTCCGGACTTACCAGATTTTCTTCGTTTTTTTCAGGTTCTTTGTGATCCTTGATAAAGGTAAGAAGAGCGTCCATTTTTTGTCTCAAAATTTCGTTTTCTTCTTTAAGACGTGTATTTTCAACCCTTATGTCATAATTTTCTTTTTCCATAGCAATAGTCGGAACATCATCAGGATTGAGTGAAAATCTTTTTCCGGCTTCTTCTTTCATAAAGATAATACTTTTAAAATCAAGCTCTCTTATATAGCCCATTTGTACCATTAATTCCGCAATAAAAACGTGTTTTCCTGATTGGTTAAGTTCTTGCTGCTTATTAAGTACTTTATCAAGCTGTTCAATAGTCATTTTACCTGCGCGGATAAAATATTCTCCGGTACGGTACTTACCTGCGATAAATCCGGCTACGGCACTTACAAGATTCGGTACCGAGCTTGAGAAAAAACCGGAGGTTTTGCAGAATGTAAAGGCCTTTGATACTTCTTCCATTGTAAAATTGTTTTCAATTGCTATTTCAATTAACGACATGCCTTTTGAACAGCAATTAAGAAAAGAATAAATACTTTCATCGAACTTGGATTCTTTAGTTAAAAGCTCATTTTGACCCTGTTCCGAAAGAATCGGTTTATAAATATGAAATAATTCACCTTCCTGAACATCCAAAAATTCATTACTTAGATAATTAACCAAGTCTTTTGATAAATTCAGAAAAATAATCTGTTTAATCCACAAAGGAAAAGCTAAAACTCTTTCCATAAAACCTAAAAATAAGCTTTTATTCATATTAATAACCCTTCTTTTATATGATGAACGTATTTTTATTATATCATAAGATATTATAAGATATTATAAGTTAATATTTGTAAAGGAAGTCTTGTATATATGGGCATGGACGGATTATCAATGGCAAATACCGGAGTTTTAAAGGAATCAACTTCTGCCGACTATTCAAGCCGGAGTGAACAGATAGTTCAAGCTGACCCGACTAATAATAGCCGCCAGGTTCAGACGACTTCGACAAATAGGGCAATCCGGGAGAAGGATGAAGAAGAGCAAGGCGGGCGGAAACAAAAAGGCTCCGGTAAAAAAAATGAAGATGAAGATATTTTTGAAGATGGTCTTGTGGAAAATGATGATGAGTCTGAGTTTGAAGATGAAGACACATATACTTTCGAGGATATAGAAAATCCCAATAAAGATTTTTATGTCAAATTAAATACAAAAGATGATATAATAGAATTATATGACAGTAATTCTGATCGGCTTATTGAAAAAATCTCCGGAAATGAACTCCGGCAACTGGTTTGTAAGTTGAATACCGCATCAGGAATATTTGTAAATAAGAAGGTGTAAATGCCGGTAAATCCATATAATAAGTATATTAAACAATATCAGACAAATAATATCACAACAGCAACTCCGGAGAAGTTAATGATATTATTGTTTGATGGTGCTATACAATATTTACAGAAAGCAAGAATTGCAATAGAAGAGAAAAATTTTAAAGAGCGTTCTGTAAATATTGAATCTTCAAGAAAAATTATTCGTGAACTAATGCGTACAATTGATTTGGAAAATGGAAATGATGTTTCAAAAAGTCTTTTCAGGCTTTACAATCGGATGGCGACAAAACTCATAAAAGCAAACGTTCAAAGGAGTGTTAATCTTGTAGATGAAGTCCTTGAGGATTTAACTAATATAAGATGGGGTTTCCAGAAAGCTATAGAAATAGAGAATGGAGCAATAACTCTTGAGGAAGCTATGAAAGAACATGCGGAAATGAACAAGGATAAGGAAAATGCGGAGTGATAACCAGTTTGCTCAGCTTATGCTTCAATATACCCAGTTGAAGAACGGGGCTGAAGAAATACGGAAACTTCTAAAAAAGAATGATTATGACTCTGCAATAAGCATGATAACCATGCGTGAACAAGTTTTTATAAGTTGCAAAAATATACGAAAATATCTGGAATTAACGCCTGAACAGGAACTTGAACTTAATATTTTACTTGATGAGATTAGAAAATTGGAACTTGAAAATATTAATTTTTTAAAGACAGGCATGGCAAAGATAAAGTCAGAGCTTAAGAATATACAGCAAACCCGAAAAATGCAGAATGCATATGATTTTGACGAGGATTATAAAGGAAATATAATAAATTATTTAGAATAAATATTGGATAAAAATGGCACATAGCCCGGCTTTTAGCGGCGGGGCATTATTTCGTCTTTTTTATAATTTGGCTACAACCCAGAGAATGTAACTCTTTTCAGAAAAAAAGTACTTGCATTATTGATTTTTATTTGTATAATAGAGTTTGTTAATAGAAGAAAGGAGTTTTATCATGAACAAAGAAGAATTAGTACAAGAAATTTCAAAAAAATCTAAAGTTACTCAAAAAGAAGCTAACGAAGTATTATCTGCTTTAATTGAAACAGTTCAAAAAACAGTTTCTAAAGGCAAAAAAGTAACTTTGGTTGGTTTTGGTACTTTCGAACCACGTAAGAGAGCTGCTAGAAACGGCAGAAACCCTCAAACTGGTAAAGAAATTAAAATCCCTGCTAAAACAGTTCCTGTTTTCTCAGCTGGTAAAAAATTCAAAGAAGTTGTTAACGGCAAATAGTTAATACTTTTTTAGAGGATTTGGAGCGGGCGAAACATTTTATGTTTCGCCCGCTCTTTTGTTACATTTCTAGATAAACTTTTGTTAACAATCTTGTCCCTTACAGTATTAATAAGATATGATTAGAATACTAACCCAAAGGGAATGAAGTATGTCACAAAAAGAACCGCCGCGGCAAAT
>CALUTN010000139.1 GCA_944323665.1 Candidatus Gastranaerophilales bacterium
GATATGATTGTTGGCGACAGCATAAACATACCCAGAGCAAGAAGAATGTTTGCTACGACAAGGTCAAGTACGATAAACGGTACAAATACTACAAATCCGATTTCAAATGCTACTTTCAGTTCACTCAATATATATGCCGGAGCTACTTCCCAGATTGTTAAATCTTCCGGAGATTTTGGCGGTGTTTTTCGTTTAAGCTCGACAAAAAATGCCAAATCTGATTGTCGGGTTTGTTTCATCATAAATTCTTTTAAGGGTTTTGAACCTTCGTCAATTGCCATAATAAGATTACCGTTCTTCTGATAAGGTACAGAACCTCTTTCATACATTTGCTGAAAAACCCCGCCCATTGTATAGAAAGTCAGTATCATGCATAATCCTATTGTTACTATTGAAGGCGGAACTTGTACACCCATTGCGGTTTTAAGAAGTGAAAAAACAATAGTGAATCTCAAAAAACAGGTCATACAGCAAAAAACAAACGGCAGTAATGAAAACAAGGTCATTACCATTAACATTTGTAAAACGGGGTTCATATCTTTTATTACGGAATCCATATTAATCTCCCCCCGGTATATTTATGATAAATCTCTGATTTTCCGTTAACCGGCTTCCGCTCATTTTAACTGCAAGATTTTTCATGACGGAATTATACGGATTTTTATTTGTCTTTTTTATTCCTAAAATTGAACGGTCAATATACTTTTGTTTTGGAATGCTGTTCATTGTCTCGCTGAAACTTTGTACCGGAATTGTGGCAAAATTTGTATCTTCAGTCGTTGGAGCTTCTGAAATACTGTTTCCGGGAGAGCTTTTTATATTAAGTTTTGAAATCAGTGCAGTTCTTTCGCTATCTCCTGATATTAAAAACTTTTCTTCTCCTGCTGATATTATATAGAGATTTTTTCTCGGCCCGAGAGATATTGAATCAATAATTTTCAGGTATTTTGAATTTTTATTAATTGCGTTTCCTGTTGAGTTCTTAAACACAAACAGTGCAATCACCATTATTCCTACCATTGCAAAAGTATAAACTATAAAATTAGTTAAATATCCCATACTACCTCTTCTCTTGATTTAAGAATCAATCAAAAAAAGTCAATTAATTTTCGACTTCAAAATCACTGTAGTCAAAATCATCCTGAGTTCCGTCAGTTTGATTTTGAAGAGTTTCATTTATTCCTGTTTCCCGGGATGGTGTTTCCGGTTCGGAGTCATTTATTGCATCAATTTTTACCCCGAATCGGTCGTTTATTATAACGAGTTCTCCGGATGCGACCAGCTTTCCGCCGACTTTTAATGAAATCTTATTGTCATATACGGAACATAAATCGACAATCAAGCCTTCTTCTATACTTTTCAGTTCTCCCAGTGTGACTTTTACTTTGTCAAACTCTGCTGACATATCAACCTGAATACTATCCCACAGATTGGTATTTGTATTATCCATATCGTTTCCTCCCGACATATCATAAGGCGCTACTATTTTTTCATTTGGCTTAACCTTGAATTTTTGTACTATATTATCGCAAACAAGTGTCATTTCTGAAGAACTGCTGTTTTCAAATAAAACAATGTCTCCGATATCGAGCTTTTTAACATCTGCAAGCGGAAAAACGGTATTTCCCACAATTAAATCCACTTCCACAAGACTTGAAGCAAAATCTTTATCTTCAAATCTTGGTGCTTTTTCTTCCAATGGTGCCGGAGTAAGAATATCTTTTGGCACGGAGATAATAAATTTTGCCGCAGTGTCTGAAATTGCGCTTTTTACAAAGTAGGTTAGGTGCAAAATCTCATTATAACGACGGTTAGGTTCTATTGTAAAATTCGGGGCAAGAGTTTCATATATAAAATCATTGAATGCCGTTATAATTCTGGCTTCCAGCTCTGTAACTTCCGTAAGCTCAAAACGCTTATTATTTTTACCTAAAACTTTATCGAGAATAACGTTTATTGCGTCTTGAGAAATCCTTATATAAACATCATTTTTAGCATTAATCTTAACTTTGGTTACAAAAAAAGTTTCGTTTTGGGAAAGTACATTCATATTTGTGCTGACAGAGGCAAGTTTGTATTCAAACCCGTCAAAGAAAAATTCGCTTGAACAGTTCTTTACAACAGGTGTAAATACTGAATCATACCATGAAAATTGTTTATACAATTCATCAAAAAATATAGAACCTATCATACTTAACCCTTATATAACGGGGATAATGTGTCCTCCCGATTTCTGGTTTTTATACACCTGTCCCCGATTTTATACATATCATAGATGATTTTTATTCAAATGACATCATATGTTTAGAGGAGAGATAACGGTAGATTGGAGATTGATGACTAAGAGGCTGTTCCCTTCCTGCAGGAGAGGGAGTAAGAACTCATTACTAATTTTCCGGCAAGCCTTCTCTTATGTACTTATTCTCCATCCTGATTTTATCAGAATAAGAGTAAAGCCTGTTGAAAGCCATATTCAAATCTCCGGCAGAAGTCGTAATCGAAAGATTCCGCCCGCCTTTTGAATAGAGTTTTTCATCTTTTAATTCAACTCCCGAATAGTGGACAACAATTTCTTTATTCTCCGGAAATTCTATTAAATTTCCATCTTTAGGTTGCTGCGGATAGCCGTCTGACGCAACAACAAGGGTAGCGGAAACACCGCCTTTCAGCCGGAGCTTAATTTCATCCAGCTTCTGGTAGATTGCGGCATTTAGAATATAAAGTAAATCTGTATTAAGCTGATTGAGAATAGATTGTGTTTCAGGATCTCCCGGACGCATATTATATTCAAGCACATACCAGTCATTTTTTGCCCAGATTAAGCCCGAATAAATAAACCCGATAAAGTCTGCTTTTTCATCAGATAGCATAAAATTAAGCTTTGTTTTATACAAATCTAATCTGTCCTGCTGAACTTCCGTAAGCTCTACAGGACAATATGAGCCCATTCCGCCTGTGTTTGGAGAATCTTTTGACAGGCTAAGACGCTTAAAATCTCTTGCCGGAGGGAAATGAAGCAGATTTTTTCCGTCCCAGAGCGAAATCAGGGAAAGTTCTACTCCTTCAAGGTATTCTTCCATAAAGATTCTTTTTGCACCTTCGGGGAAATCAGCTTTTAATTTTTCCATCTGAGTTACAAGCTCATCCATAGAGTAAATAATTTTTACTCCCTTTCCTCCGCATAGTCCGTCTGCTTTCAGGACAAGCGGAAATCTTGAAGGCGCTTTTATTATAGGAGCGTTATTTATTGAATAATGGCTCATAAGCTGTTTTGCGACAAGTTTTGAGGATTCAAGATTAGACCATTTTTTAGTCGGAGCAATAATATTTATTTTATGTTTTTTGAAAATATCCGCAATTCCGTCGCAAATCGGAGCTTCCGGTCCGACAATTACAATATCAATCTGTAGCGCTTTACATTTTTGTGCAAGCTCTTCATAGCTTGAAAACCGAATATCAACAGCTTCCTTGAAAACCGGAGATGAAGCAATATAGAGCTTATCAAGAAGTTTGGACTTTTTGAGGGCTTTGCAGATAGCGTGTTCACGCCCGCCGGAACCTATTACCAGCACATTCATCCTTCACACCCTCCGCCGCACTCTTTACATTTACCCTCACATTTACCCCCGCAGTTTCCGAAACTTACCCCAAATTCTACAGCCTCACCGTTTAATAATTTCTCTATAACCTGAGGATAAATTATATGTTCAACCCTATGGATTGTTTCTTCCAGCTCGTCATAGTGCATTGAATCATTAATTATAACAGGGTATTGCGCAATAATTCTGCCTGAATCAAGTACCGGAGTGACTTCGTGAATAGTTATCCCCGTCACTTTGACGCCGTATAGGTAAGCCTGCTTTATGGCATCTTTACCTTTGAATGCAGGAAGAATCGACGGATGAAGATTTATGCATCTGCCCATTTTGGATAGAATATTTTCCGGAATAATTCTCATAAATCCTGCCAGTGCAACAAGGTCAAATTTGTTTTCGCTAAAATATTTTTCCATCTCATCTAAAGTAAGAACAAGAGCCGGAATATTCAAATACTCTGCTCTTTTTAGAATATATGCATCCGGTTTATCCGAAATACAGATGATTTCTACATCTTTAAGATATCTTGCAATAGCTTCAAAATTTGAACCGAAGCCTGAGCCGAGAATAGCGAGTTTTTTCATAATACCCTCCCGATTATTCTCGGTG
>CALUTN010000140.1 GCA_944323665.1 Candidatus Gastranaerophilales bacterium
GTCAACTGCGCTACCAACTGCGCCACGCACCCATATACTAAACTTTCAGAACCTCGTTTCGCAGTTGTTAGCGGGAACACTTTCGTGTTCGCTTCCTCTCAAAAAATCCTCAACGGTTCGGATTTTTTTCGGCAGAGTCAACTGCGCCACGCACCCGTTTGATAAATTAACTCTAGCATAAAAGTTTTTATTTTTAAATACCTGTAAAAAATATTTTTTACGTGTTTTAATATTACTGTATGAATATCACGAAAATACAGCCGAATATTTCATTCCAAAACACTCAGCCGCAAAGGAAAAAACACGAATTTATCGACATAATTGCCGATAATGTCCGTAACCCTAGAGATGTTCAAGATTGCGTTGCCGTGCCTCGCGGAATTTTTAAAGCTTATATATACCTTATGCTGGGGTCCGGTTTAATATCTATTGCAAATTTTCTGCCAAAAAACTGGAAATATCCTAAACTTGCAATGAATGTTCTGGGATGCCTCTCAAATATTGTCAGCGCCGTTTACTTTGCTAAACCTTTTGCAGTGAAAGGGCTTTCTCCTACAATTTCAAAGGACGGCTGCGATAAACCTATGCCACAGACTCAGAACCCTGTGCAGAAACCGTAATCCCTTCCATAATTGTATAAAAATCTTCCTTTGGCAAAGTAGACATTGTTTTTAACGCATACGACAAGACACTGACTTTATCATACCATCTGCGCGAGTTAGAAATCTTATACAGACCCAAAACTCTGTCAATACCGATGCTTACATCTGCTTCTTCATCATCTTCATGGAGTTCTTTTATCTGCTTGACAACAGTTGTCAAATCTCTTGCCAAAGCACGCCTTTGAGCTTCATCCATATCTTTTAGAATCTCAAAAGCCCTCGTGGTATACTCGTGCGAATCATACCAACGTCTGTTGTTTATCTGAAAATCACTCCCCTGCATATATAAGCAATCTCCTTACAGTACAATTATATTTAACTCAGAGATATAATCAATCATCCGTTTGGTCGAAGTTAACGACCCCAAGCTTTTTGCAAGCTTCATAAGCACAATTTTGCTGAGCCTCTTTTTTTGTATGCCCGTATTGTTTTGCCAAAATCTCTCCATGCCACTCAACTTCCACCTCAAAAACAGGTTTATGCGCGGGTCCGCTCATTCCAACGGTTCTGTAAACCGGTAAAGTTTTATCAATTCCCTGTGTGTACTGCTGGAGCAGGTCTTTTGCATTATATTTTTCAAAATGTTCATCAATATCTTGGGCATATTTAAAAAGATATTCCTTTATAAAAACCTCTATCTCATCTGTTCTGCCGTTCAAGTAATATGCGCCCAAAACAGCTTCCAAAGAGCATGCAAGATTAGATTCGCGTTTTCTCCCGCCTTGCTTTTCCTCCGACGGACCAAGCCTGATTACTTTGTCCAAACCTATTTCAAACGCAGCTTTCGCCAAAATACTATCTGATACAAGTATAGACCTGATTTTAGAAAGTTCACCCTCAGGATAATCAGGAAATCTCTCGTATAAAAGCTTTGAGGTAAAAAGTTTCAATACTGAATCTCCAAAAAACTCAAGCCGTTCATAATTTAGAAGCGAATCCAAATTATTCTCAACAGTATATGAAGGATGGGTCAAAGCCTTTTCTACCAAACTTTCATCAGCAGCTTTACCAAAAATATCTTCAAGCATTAAAATAATCCCTTAAATAAATCCATGATGATATTTGTTTCTACAAAATATTGAAGATAGTAGTAAACTACCGGAATAGTTAAAATATAACTGTCTGTTCTGTCCAAAAAACCGCCATGTCCTGGTAAAACATTGCTTGAGTCCTTAACTCCCGCATCTCTTTTTATTAAAGATTCACACAAGTCGCCAATCTGTGCGAAAGCTGCAATTAACAAACCTAAAATCAATGCATGGTACCAAGGAAGCCCAATCGCTAACCCGATTATCATTGAAAAAAGCAGACACATAACAGTCCCGCCGATTGCACCTTCAATTGATTTATTTGGACTAATAACCGGTGCGAGCTTATGTTTGCCGAATTTGCTTCCGGCAAAGTAGCAGAAAGTATCCGTTACAAGCACCGAAAACAGAAGCAAGACAGCATACCCGGCACCTGCAGGATAAGCACAGGTTGTACAATCCTCGCCTATACTTCTGAGAAATATCATGTGGAGCGGAAACCATCCGCAATAAACAAAACCCAACACAGTTGTTGCAACATTTGCAATATATGGCTGCCTGCCCCTGAAGAGAACCCACATAAATGCCATCAGTGCCGACAAAGTGAACGCCAGAGGTATCAAATCAAACCGGTCAAAATAGGCAAGAGCAGCAAATAACAAACTTGATGCCAGGATAATTTTTAAGCTCGGTAAAAAGCCTTTATGCCTCAGAATTGCTGTATATTCTTTTGAAGCATAAAAAACTATTACCAATACTAAAAGTGTGAGCCATATCCCGCCGGCAAGTATTGCAAAGAGAGCAATAAACCCGATAATCAGACCGGTTAAAAACCTCTTGGAATCCATTATACTGTTAAAACCTCTTTTTCCTTTTCAGCCACAAGCGAATCAATCATTGCTACGTATTTATCAGTAGTTTTTTGGATTTGATCCTGATTATCTTTTACCATATCTTCCGGCATATTTTCAGCCTTTTCAATCTTCTTAAGTTCGTCAACCATTTCACGACGCACATTTCTTACTGCAACTTTTGCATCTTCACCGTACTTTTTAACTTCTTTTGCAGTTTCTTTTCTTCTTTCTTCCGTCAAAGGCGGGAAATTAAGTCTTATACAAATACCGTCACTATTTGGAGCAACACCGATTTCTGCTTTAATAATAGCTTTTTCTATTTCTTTAAGAATAGTTTTATCATAAGGAGTTATAACA
This sequence comes from Candidatus Gastranaerophilales bacterium, assembly GCA_944323665.1. GTDB lineage: Bacteria > Cyanobacteriota > Vampirovibrionia > Gastranaerophilales > Gastranaerophilaceae > CAG-196. The sequence goes on from CALUTN010000140.1 coordinate 2,902, forward strand.
AGAGTAGTTCCCTCGCTCACTGTAACCTGAGACATTTGTCTTAGCTGAGTAGGAACTCCATAGTAATCAACCAAAACCTTGTCTAAAATACCCGGATTTGCGCGGCCGGTACGAACGGAAGCAAATTCTCTTTTCATCTGAGCAATTGCCTTTTCCATTTTATCTTCGCCTAGCAAAAACATTTCATCAAGAGCTTCTGACATAATTTTCTCCTTTATAACAAACTAACTTACATACGTTCCTACAGACTCACCGTCCATAATTTTACACAAACTGCCTGAGGCTTTAAAGTCAAACACAATTATTGGAATATTATTTTGCTTACATAGCGCACAAGCTGATGTATCCATTATTTTCAAATCTTTTTTGATTATTTCTGCATAAGTAATCTTATCAATTTTTTTGGCATTAGGGTTCTTTTTAGGGTCATCGTCATAAACTCCGTCAACCCCGTTCTTAGCCATTAGCATAACTTCGGCATTAATCTCAGATGCTCTTAAAGCAGAAGCAGTATCTGTTGTAAAGAATGGGTTTCCTGTACCTGCTGCAAATATTACAACTCTTCCTTTTTCAAGATGTCTTATTGCTCTGTGACGAACATAAGGTTCTGCAATCTGGTTCATTGATATTGCGGTTTGAACCCTGCATTCAACTTCAATCTTCTTTAAAGCGCATTGCAGCACAACAGCATTCATAACAGTAGCGAGCATTCCGACATAGTCGCCGGAAGCTTGATCCATACCAAGAGCCGCACTGTTTTTCATCCCGCGGAAAATATTACCGCCGCCGACAACAACAGCTATCTCAACTCCGCGCTCATATATAGAGCGGATTTCATCCGCTATCATCTCAACGGGATTAGGATCAATGCCAAACTGCTGGTCACCTAAAAGAGCCTCTCCGCTAATTTTTAACAACACCCGTTTGTATTTATTATCAACCATTAGTAAATAAACCTCGTTTCTTTATATAGTATTAAAAACCCGTCCGATTGTAAAGAGGGAAGAATATAAATCTCCAATATAATTACCTGTCTAAAAACCCTGTTTCCATATTCATTTATTCACTGTATAATATAGACAAATTTAATTGGAGTATGGAAATGGCTATAAAATCTTGGACAAATTATTTTCTTGATATGGCAAAAACATGTTCATCACGTTCTAATTGTCTGCGTGC
>CALUTN010000141.1 GCA_944323665.1 Candidatus Gastranaerophilales bacterium
CATTCAAGGAGTTTTAGGTATTTTATTGAAAACAAAGGGGTTGGGTCTAAAATCCGGTTAATTTTTTTAGCTTTAATCCCTTCCGGCAGATAGTCCGAAAATCCCACGACAAAAGCATTAATCAAGCCTTGTCTCCCAAACGGAACAAGTACAGCCTGACCGATTTGAATAATTTCGGACATCTCGGGAGGTATCAAATAACTGAATGTTTTTACTCCCAGACCTTTTATATTTACTAAAACTAACGCATATTTCATTAGTTAATATTATATATTAAAAACCTAAAGATTGCTGTTAATTATTCTATCGATGCAAGCCTTTGGAGAATAGCTCCATTCTCTTGCGGAGATTCTTGAAACTTTCATTCCGGTGCGCTCAAGAATTGCCTGTTTTTTCATATTAGAAATTTTAGCCGGAATTTTATCTTCGACGCCGTCGCATTCAATAATAAACCTGTCATCTACAAGCAAATCTGCGCTCAATCCTGCAATTTCTTCTCCGCAGACAACCTTGTGTCCGATTTCTCTGAAAGCATGAGCCACTTCTTTTTCAAAGGAGTTCTTATAGACATTTTCGTCAAAATCATCGGAATTAATTAGAGAATATCTGTTTTCATACTCTTCGATATAGCCGAAATAGCTTCTCAAAAGACCTTCCGGAAGTTCTCTCGGATTTTTGGATATAAAGTTGATACATTTATATCTGGCTCTTGTTATTGCAACATTAAAGAGGTTTGGTTTTTGCAAGAATACAAGACTCTGCGGGAAGCTGTTGTTTGCATAAGCCCAGGATATAAGCATAATATCTCTCTCATCGCCCTGGAAAGTGTGAGCTGTACCGATTTCAATCTGATGTTTTTCCATCATGTGTTCAGAAAGCACCTTGGATACAGAAATCTTCAACTGTTCAACCTGTGCCCTGAACGGAGAAATTATACCGATACTTACCGGATTATCCGGATTCTTTCTTTCATCCTCAATTATTATTTCATGGAGTTTTTTTACAAGAGCTTCAATTTCAGGAAGGTTTCTTGTTGCATCAATATCAATTTTACCGTCCGGAACAACAACTGCTTCAAGAACTTTAGAAGAGTTATCGTTCCTTCTCATAACCTTAATTCTTCCGCCGTAAAATTCTTTATTAGAAAAATTAATCACAGGCGGCAAGCTTCTAAAGTGCTCATCTAACAGAACCGGATGAGTAGAATAATAGTTTGCCAGATCAAACATTGAGTTTGTTCTGAATCTCCACATAAGCTGGTATCTGTCCGAAATTCCGTACTGACTTAAGAAAGACTGTTCTTTAGCTTTTTCTAAGAACGAAAGGTGCGGAAGCTGCTTGTCATCACCTACCACCACAGCTTTTTTAGCTCTGAAAAGTACAGGGAAGCAGCTTGCGATATCGCATTGGGAAGCTTCATCAATAATAACAACATCAAACAATCCAGGTTTCATAGGAAGAGAGCCGGAAACGGCATAAGTTGTTACACACCAGCAAGGAAAAGCTTCCAGAAGCGGACGGAAGTCCTCTGTTTCTAAAAGTCTGTTTTGAAGATTTTTCTTCCTTTCCACAAGAGATTTTGAATGTACAAATAATCTCTGTCTTTTGACAGAATCCCTGAGCAGTCCTTTTAAGGCTTCTCTTCTTTTGGTTTTTAAAATGTCGATTGCGAGTCGTTTTTGTTTCTTTTTCATGTTCCGGATTTGTTCGGATAAAATGTGAACATTTCCGATTGTTTGAATTTCGGTTTCAATCATTCTGGCTTTACAGATGAGCTTTGCAAACTCAAGTTCGGTTTTTAGAACCATAAGATTTTCGTTATTTACATCAAAATTTGATATTTTTAAGATTTTTTTGAGTCTGCCGACTGCAGAACCGTTCTTAATCCCAGCCCAGAAACCAGCTTTTTCAAGATTTTGGGTCAAAGTATTTATAATTTCTTCAATAGATTTAATTTCATCAGCTTTTAAATTTGTTTTAATAAACTGATGGTTTTGATGCATAGGCTCCTGAAGCTTAATTTCTTCATTCAGGCTGTTCCAATCACCTTCAAGCTTAATAATCTTTTCTGCTTTGCCTTCCAAATCACTTATTGCTTTTAAAAGATTTTCCATATCGGAAGTATCACAGAGTATAGCATTTTCAACTCCTTCATCAAGTTCGACTTTACCTGCAAGCAAGTCTTGAAGCTGCATTGAAAGTTCTCTCTGGTAATTAAGTCTGCCGGCTCTCAGCGCCAAAAACGGTGCGCCGAGTTCGTTAAGCCTTTCTGTTACAACATCAACAGCTTTATCCATTCTGGAAGCTACAAGAACAGTTTTGCCGTTCGCTATAAGATGAGCCGCTAAATTAACTATTGTCTGGGATTTACCGGTTCCCGGAGGTCCAAAAACTGAAACAAGCTTTGTATTTTCAACATTTTTTATTACATTTAACTGAGCATCCGATAGAGAAAGCGGTGTTACCGGAAAAAAGTCTGCCAGAGTTTTTTGCTGGGTATCTGTCGGCTTTGATTGTGTATATTCTTCATTTATAAGATTAAGAACAGTTTCTCTGTAAACTCCACTTGGTTTTTCAGCTATCTGGGTAAGCTCATGCAAGACCCCTGCAGTAACAGACGGGCGTTTTGTGAGAATTATTGCACACTGATTTGTAAGATGAATTTTTTCATAAGTTGCAGCTGTTTTCTTTACGGATTCTTCTTCCTCTTCAATTATTTCATCAACATTTTCTGCATTAATTTTTTCGTTATAGAAATCTTTTGTAATATTATCCTCTTTTACATCCATTTCGTGGTTAAGAGAAATATCAATATCAGGAATAATGGATTTTAAGGTAGTTAAAAAGATGTCCATTTTTTCCTGTGTAATAGGTGAAGACGGTACAACCTCCAGAAGTCCTTCAAGAAGCTGCTCTGTTTCATCCTCGTCATCACTTTTTTTCATTAAAGCGGTGAGAGCACCTGTATTGAGGGAAATAAACTCATCTGTTAACATGCAGTTTATATTCACACCGTTTCTTTCCAGACGACAAGGAGAATATAAAAGCGGAGTCAAAAACTCGTTTTTCTTTCCGGACTTAGTTTTTCCTACAAGAAATAAATAGCCGTAAATAAGATACTTATCTTTCTGACTTGTTTCAGACTGAATCATAAGTTCTGTAAGTTTAGGGTCAGACCCTTCAAGTCTTAAATATTCAAGCCCCTGAGTGAAGAGAGTATCTTCTTCATTAAGAAAAATCCATTTATTATCTCTATCCGCTTTCAGGTTCCTGAATGTTGAGCTTTTTACTTCTTCTCTTACACAATCGTGAAGATACTGGCTCAATTTTTTTATAAAACTGTTATTAAATGCAGAATTAATTGCTCTTGTTGCTTCTTGAAGCATATTCTCTCCTCTTATGTACTTATATTTTGCCTATATTGTACCATAGTTTGAAGAGAAAAAAAAGCAAAGATTCTAAGATTGCTGCTTTTCTTTATTTTTATGTCCGATTATTTTATCTTCAATCTTGTCTCCGGCTGCAGCAAATGCAGCACCGGTTGCAATAGAAATTGTACTGCCCAGTATCGCCGGTATTGCTAAAAACCCTGCAATTACACCGCCTCCAAGAATAGCAAGCGATGTTATCAATCCGGTTCCCAACCCGATAAGAGCTCCGCCGCCATTTCCTTTAAAAGCTATTTGTTCATTTTTTTGATGTTCTTGTTGGGTATTATTTTTACAAGATAAGCTTTTATAATAAGAATTTTGTATATTTGTTTGAACTGCAGAAATTTTCATTAGTCCCTCCTCTCTGGTTTCTTAAAAATTCTACCATAAATTAAGTTTTTAATAAAACTTTGTTAATCTTAAAAATTGTGCTAGTATAAGACTATGAAATTGAGGGCTTTGGTTTTATTATTAACATCTTTGACTATAGCAGTCAGCTGCTATGCGGATACAACAGCTCAAGGCGGGGCGCAGCCGCCCGCTGCCCCCCCCCTAACAACTCCTCAAAAAATCCAAATTCAAAATTCTTCC
>CALUTN010000142.1 GCA_944323665.1 Candidatus Gastranaerophilales bacterium
GAACAAATTCTTGAAAAAGCAAAAGCAAATATAACAGATGATATGGTTAAGGCAGAAAAAGAAGCTCTTGAAGCAGCTAAAAAAGCTGTTGAAGAAAAGACAGCAACTCTTTCTCCAAAAACTAAAGAACAGTTAACAAAAGAATTTATTGAGAAAAACGGTTCAAAAGATGACTTTATCAAAAAAGCTGCCGACAGCTTTAAAGATGACTTGAAGAAACTCTATGAAGGCAAGGTCAGCAACGGTAAACTTGCAGCAATAATAGCCAGCGGTGTTGTTGTCGGCGCTCTGGTAGGTTCAATTCTTAAACCCAAAAAGAATGCTTAATTCATTATGTTAAATTGCCGGAAAGAGAATCTTAACAGATTCTCTTTCCGGTTTTTAGTATTAAAATATTAAATTTATGATAAAATGTATATAATCTTCTCAGCAAACTGACCATAACACGACAAAGTTTGAAATTAGAGGATTGATAAGGAGTTTTATATGTTAGAAAGAATTGAAAAATTGCAAGTTTTGACCGTTGGCATTTTAGCCGTACTTACTGTATTTGTTTGTGTAAAAATGTTATCAGCTTCTTTTTCGGGCAACACTATTTCTGTAACAGGTTCCGCATACGAAATCGTTAAATCAGATTCGGGAACATTGAGCTTCAATGTCACCGTTAAACGTCCGACAAAGCAAGAAGCTTATACGGCAATGCAATCACAAATAAAAATTGTTGAACAATATTTACAAGACAAGAATATTAGCGATATTGAAAGAAAAACCATTAATGGATATTACAGCTACAAAAGAGATCCAAAAAACGGAGCCTATACTGATATTCCGGAAGCATATAACCTATCGCAGCCCTTTATGATAAGTTCTGACAATGTGGAACTTATTAAAGGTATTTCCAATGATATTACAGGACTTATAAATAAGGGAGTTGATGTAAATGTTTTTGCAGTTTCTTATAATTACTCAAAACTGCCCGATTTAAAAGTGTCTCTACTTGAGAAAGCTTCTATTGACGCAAAAAACAGGGCTGCCTCAATGCTAAAGGCAACACATAACAATGTCGGGAAGATTCAATCTGTCAGAATGGGGGTATATCAAATAACTCCGGTAAATTCAAATGACGTATCTGATATGGGAATTAATGATGCAACTACTATTGATAAGAAGGTTACGGCTGTCGCCAATATAACATTTAAAATCAAATAACAAGCTTAAATCGGGTAGGGGGAACCCCCTACCCGATTTATTATTAAGTCTATTTTGTTATAACCATTCCGGGAACCTTGTCTTTAACTTTTACTCCAGCTGTATCAATTGCAAAATCTGTTGTATTGTCCTCTTTTAAAGTAAAGTTTATAGGAATAGCTGCCTTTTTGGAACAAGCTTTTACAACCCAGATTTCCTGCCAAGCATTATCAACCTTTTCTTTTGATAACTTGGTATCAACAATCGACAACGATTGACATTCCGGAGCTGCAACTCTTAAAGCATACGCATAAACAGGCTGTAACACTTCAGTCTGAGTTTTTTCATCCAGGGCTGTTGCACCCGGAAGCGGAACGGTTGTTTCGTAGTCAAACGCATAAGCTGCTGATAAAATACCCGCCAGCATCATTGATAAACATAAAGTTTTTTTCATAATACACCCTCACACTAAATTATTTTGTACCATTAAACATTTCTTTTATACCGTCAACAGAGCTTAAAATACCGGTTGCTTCGTAAGGCATATAGACAATTTTGTTATCCTTACCGCTTGTTATAGTTTTCATTGTTTCTAAATATTTCATAGCAATCAAATACTTATCAGGCTGACCTTTGTCTGCAAGAGCATTAATAATTCTTTGAATAGCTTCTTTTTCACCATCAGCTTCAAGAATTCTTGCCTGTGCAATACCTTCAGCCTTTAAAATATTAGCTTGTTTTTCACCTTCTGCTCTGTTAATAGCTGCCTCTTTTTCCCCCTCAGCTTTTAATACTGCGGATTTTTTCAAACCTTCTGCCTCAAGAATAGCCGCACGTCTGTCACGCTCTGCCTTCATTTGTTTTTCCATTGCAGACTGAATATCACTCGGTGGAATAATGTCTTGTAACTCAACTCTATTAACTTTTACACCCCATTTATTTGTAGCATCATCTAAAATAGCTCTTAATTCATGGTTAATTTTATCACGGGATACCAAACTTTCATCCAAATCAAGCTGTCCAACAAGGTTTCTTAAGTTAGTTTGTGTCAATTTTTCGATTGCATCCGGCAAATTTTGAATTTCATAAACGGCAGATTTCGGATCAACAATCTGGAAGTATAAAAGAGCGTTGATACTAATAGACACGTTATCTTTTGTAATTACATTTTGTCTTGGGAAATCATATACTGCTTCTCTTAAGTCAATTTTTGTTCTTTTTTGAATCATTGCATAAGTTGAGCCGTCAAAACCTTTTTGAGTAACTTTCCAATCTATAGCTCTCGGTGCTTCAAGAATCGGGATTATAAAATTAAATCCGGATTCAAGAACCCTGTCAAATTTTCCTAATCTTTCAACAATAACAACTTCTGCCTGCTGAACAATAATTACACCCTTAGCAACAAACACTATTGCCAATACAATCAAAAACACTGAAAACGTAAACATTAAGCTTCTCCCTCTTCTTTTAACTTTTCTACGTACATTATTATACTTTCATTTCTCACAATCCTAACTTCGCTGCCTTTCGGAATAACTGACCTATTTTCACTCCTTGCCTCCCAGCGCTCGCCATATATTGAAAGAACCCCGTTAAATTCAGTAATATCATCCTCGGCTTTTGCAACAGCACCTATATATTTACTTTGAATCCCTGTTTCCTTAGATTTACAAAACTTTTTAACAAGGATAGGACGTAAAAACAAAAAAGAAAGAAAAGAAAAAACAAAAAATACACCGACCAGAATATACGGATTCTTTTCATATACAGAAACAATTGCACAAATAAACGAGGCCAGAGCAAAGTTTAAAAAAAACATACTGGGCGTAAACATCTCAAGAATAAGAAATCCGATTCCTAAAACCGCCAATAATTCCCACAAATGCATAAAAACTCCTGTTAATACCGGGCGAAGCACTGAAGGCTTCACCCTCAGATAAACCATTATTCACCTATTAAAGCATTAATATCATTAACCATGTCATCCGGGTTGAATCCATGGACTTTTGCGCCGGCTTCAAGATTTTCAAACCTTGCTGCCGCACACCCCAAGCATCCCATACCGTATTTTTGAAAAATTTGAACTGTTTCAGGATACTGCTGGACAATATCCAATATTCCCATTTCTTTTGTTACTTTTGCCATTTTCTACTCCTTTTATTGACAACTTAATCTTATTCATTAAAAACGATATGAACATTGTACCACACAACTGAAAGGATTAAAATATGGAATTTTTCAAAAATTTTTTTAGTCACGATAAAATTATTATAGGGCTGAGCGGACTTCGTAAATCAGCAGAGTTTATCAAAATAACCATTCCTGAATATTACAAAAAAACTCATATTATAACCCCTGGAGAAAACTACCTTTTATACTAAACCTTCGAACAGAGTTGTTTTAATTTAGCAATATCTTCTTGCTTCTCAATATAAACCCAATCCGTATCAGAAATTGAACTTATCAATTTCCCTGTTAAATCGTAAACATCCATAGAAATAACTTTCAATTTGGGAGAAGTACAGCTTGCAAGAACTTCGAATCGAACATCTCCGATTTGTGATACTGCATTACGCTGCTCGTCCGGAATTTGAGCTTCTGCAGGGATAGCATTCATACCGTTAATTATATATTTCATTCTGATATTATCGCCTTCTCTTATGACATCAGCATCCATGCCAAAATCTCCATCCGATAGGGAAATATTCAAAGCATAAGTACACAGTGTACAAAAAAATAAACAGACTATAACAAAAAACTTTTTCATACCACAAACCTCGCATATTACCATATTGCAATTGTACCACAGATTAATTGAATAATCCAACAAA
>CALUTN010000143.1 GCA_944323665.1 Candidatus Gastranaerophilales bacterium
AAGGTATTGCAGTAGACGGACGTATCAAAGTCAGAATGGCAGAAGCTCAGGAAGCTTTGAACTACCACTGCAAAGACAGCGCTTGCGGAATATAAGAGGGATAAAAAATCAAATGAATAACTAAGCGTGGGGGCGGAGCCTTTCAGGCTCCGCCCCGTATCTATAGATATATTGTTTTAGCTTCTTAGGCTTCAACGATAAATTTTTGCAGTTTTTCTAGTTCTTTTTCTTTGTTTACATCTAAACTTTCTGTATACAAGGTTTGAACAAAGTCCTTTTTCAGGAATTTTTCATTAAGATATATAATTAAAGATTTAATTCCTTGTTCTAATTCATTGTTTGGATTTATATCAATTCTTTTTTCTACAGTTATATATTCTCTTGGATCATCTTGACCGTAATAACGGTTTTTTACTTCGTTACTTATTATATCATTAGTTAAAATTTGAATTTCTGTGTTTGCACCATCTTTAAGACTGCACATCATGTATCCTCTTGAAGATTGACTTAACTCCATAAGCATTTTGTCAGGTATTTTCCCAAGAGTGTTATTTAATTCTTTAATCCAGTTCGGGCTAGCATATTCAATCGCTTTTTGTAAAGTCGGGGTATTAACAATATGCGCCCGGAAATTGGTATTTGAGTTATGAATATAGGCTGATTGATTTACTGCATTGATTTTCATTGATATTTTCTCCTTTCAAAAATCTATGTTATATTTCTTTTAAAACAAGACAAAAAAATTTGCTGTTACAAATTAAGTAAATGTATTTTTTTACAAGGAAATGGGAGACACATTTCTTCCGTAACTCTGTTTTTAAAAATTATGTGGAAAAACTTTTGGTAATATATTATTATATACATATCGTGAGGTAAAAAAGAGGGTTTTAGATGTTAAAGAGAGTTTTTGTATTATTTTTTGTGTTAATGTTTTCAATGTCGGTTTGGGCAGCAGATATTAGTGTCCAAAAGCTTCCTAACGGACAAACACTTGTTATACAGCAAATAAAAAATAACCCGATAGTAACAATTGATACCTGGATAAGAACAGGTTCTGTCAACGAAAATGACACGAATAGCGGAGTTTCACATTTTCTGGAACATTTGTTTTTCAAGGGAACAAAACTTCATCCGGCGGGTGAATTTGATAAAATTCTTGAGTCTAAGGGAGCAATCGTTAATGCCGCAACCAGCAAAGACTTTACACATTATTATATAACAATCCCTTCCGAGCATTTTAATACAGCAATGGAACTTCATTCAGACATGCTCCTGAATCCGCAAATCCCGAGAAAAGAGCTTGAAAAAGAAAGAAAAGTTGTTCTGGAAGAGATTGCAAAAGACGGCAATACACCTTCCAAAATGGTTTATGATAACTTAAATGATTTAATGTATACAACTCATCCTTATAAAAGAAAAGTTATCGGCTCAGCCGATGTAATTTCTACTATCAGAAGAGAAGAAATTCTTGATTATTTCAACAAATTTTATGCTCCTTCCAATATGGTAACTGTAATTGTAGGGGATGTGGATTCTGTAAAGGCTGCCGAAAAAGTGCAGCAATTATTCAATCAGAAATATAAAAAGCCTGTAAAGAAATCTTTCAGACATGAACATCCGCTTACTGCTCAAAAACGTAAAGTAGATTATACTGATACCCAATCCGGCTATATGATGATTGGTTTTAGAGGAGTAGATATAACGAATAATGAAACTTATGCCCTTGATGTCCTTGCCCAAATTCTCGGCGGAGGAAAATCTTCAAAACTATACAGAGATATCAAGGAGCAGAAGGGATTGGCTTATGCAATCTCTGCCGCTAACGGAAGTTATAGAGATGACGGTATTTTTTACATAACCGCAAATTTCACTCCTTCAAACTCTGAAAAACTTGAAAAAGCGATATTTGACGAAATTGCATACATACAAAAATACGGCGTAACAGATGAAGAATTAACCCGTGCTCAAAAAACTATTGAGCAGGATACTTATTATGCCAGAGAATCAACTTCCGATATATCATCAGAACTCGGTTATATTGTAACTTTGACCGGAGAAACTGATTTCTATCAAAACTATGTAGATAATATTAAAAAAGTAACCTATAAAGAGGTTCAGGAAGCCGCTAAAAAGTATCTGGGAGTGAACAAAAGCGCCGTTTCAATTGTGCTTCCAAAAGCAATGGCGGAAATAAAAACTAAAGCTGAAATTAAACATCAGGCACAAAAAGTTTCCGAGCACGACGGAACTTCAAAATATATTATTGATAACCAATCAACCCTTCTTGTAAATTCACACAAAAACAACGATATTATTGCAATGACAATTATTGCAAAAGGCGGAGAATTTTTAGAAAAGGTTCCGGGGGAAGGCACTTTGACAGCAGGGGTTATGCTCAAAGGTACACAAAAATACTCTTCTCAAGAACTCGCACAACTGATGGAAGAAAACGGTATAGAGATTTCTCCTGTTTGTGATGAAGATTATTTTATGGTTAATGTACAGACGACAACTGCGCAGCTTGACTTAACCCTTGAGATTTTGGACGAAATTCTAAATAACGCAACTTTTGATGATTACGAAATTGAGAAAAAACGTTCGGAATTATTAAACAGAATCCGCCAGCAGCGAGATGTTCCGATGAATATTGCAATGGAAAACTTTAAAACAAACATTTTTGAAAATAGTGTTTATTCACATACAAATAAGGTTTTGGAAAAAACACTTCCTTCTGTAACAAGAGAAAATATTACCGAATATTATAATAAAGTTCTTGATTCCAAGAATATTATAATCTCTGTCAATGGAAACGTAGATGCTGACAAGCTTGTAACAGCATTTGGTTCTATGTTTGAAGATAGAAAACAGCCTGCTTTTGATTATTCAAAACAAAAAGTTACAAAATTAACAGCGAAAAAAGATATCACAAAAGATATTAAAGATTTGAAAACCGCCTGGCTTTTTCTCGGTTGGCAGACAAGCGGTTCAAGAGACAAGAAAGATTTTGTAACCCTAAAAGTTATAAATACTATGCTCGGCTCCGGTTTAAGCTCAAGATTATACAAAAATCTGCGGGAGCAGGACGGACTAGCATACCAGCTGGGCTCAGCATACTCTCCTAATATTCTGGGCGGTTATTTTGTAACCTTTATCGGTACAAACCCTGATACTTTGGACTATTCTTTAAACAAAATCAACCATGAAATGATGAGACTAAGAATGGAATTTGTTTCCGACAGCGAGCTTAAAGACGCACAAGAGCGTCTGAAAGGCGGTTTTATCCTTGCGCTTGAGACTAATTCTGAAAAAGCATCAACAACAGGGATCTTTGAGGCAATGGGATTCGGATATGATTTTCTGCCGCAATACATTAAAATGATAGATGAAGTAACCGCGTCAGACATTATTATGGTATCAAATAAGTATTTTAACGATATTTATGTAAAATCTGTCGTGGATTGCACAAAATAGGTATTGACTGATTCCGGAAAGATGCCTTCAAGAGCGTCCTCCTTTCTCTGCCGGATTAAGATAGTTTGGATTTTAAAATCCTTCCGGCGGAGAGAAGAATATCTTCGCTTGTGGAAAACGGGGGAGCATAGGTCATATCCACATCAAGCAGGTTTTCTACTGTCATACCCTCGACCAGACCGGCAGATACCGTATTAACTCTCTTGTCAGCGTCTCCGCATCCTATAGCTTGCGCACCCAGTATTTTATGCGACCTTCTGTCTGCGATAAGTTTCAGGGTAACATTTTGAACCTCGGGCATATATCCGGCTTTATCCCTTTTGGTAATCACAATAGAAACGGTATCATAACCGAGTTTTTGCGCCATTTTTTCCGAAAGACCTGTCATTGAAATATTCAAATTCAAATATCTTGTGACCGTTGAACCCAAGACCCCTTCAAAATCTTCTGTCCCGCCGCATAAATTAATTGCTGCTACTCTTCCTTCTTTATTA
>CALUTN010000144.1 GCA_944323665.1 Candidatus Gastranaerophilales bacterium
CAGTCTAAGTATTTTCTCTAATAATTTTGGGAGGAGATTTGGGGATAGTTGATACATGGCATGCTACTATAAATTTTTAAATCATGGTACATGCCTCACAAAAATTTTTACAAAACTTTACACTCTTTTTGTATAAATAAAAAGAGCACAATATTTAACCGGACGAAACAAAAAAGCAAAAAATTAACCAAGGAGTTCTGATAGCAATGCCGCATTTTCTTCTGCTCTAAGATTGTTAGAAATCTTATTGCGCTTTATATAGACCCTCAGCGCTTCACGAATCAACTCACTTCTTGTTCTTTGCTCGGAGTTCGCTATATTGTCCACTTTGCTTAAAAAATCGTTAGACATTGAAATCAATACTCTTGCCATATTCCCTCCATAATCACACTTTATTATATCATATAAAAAGTTTATTACAAGAGTATATCTACAATATATTAATATTTTGTTACGCAAGTAATTATTCCTGCCCAAACAATGAATCCACATGCGTTTTCATGTTGTTAAGTTTTGTAAACTTTTACTGTTCAAAAAGTCAATTTGCGAATAATTAAATACTTTATATATATAACGAGAACTATTAAGAGGACAATAAACTATGTGTTTCCCTTTATTTATGACAGGATTTACAGGATGGCAGCCATCATATATCAATTATGATATGTGTAGCACTAATCCTATGAATTCATTAAATATAATGTGGAATGCAGCTCTTGAGCGCAGCAAAGCTCAGAGTATGGTTTACATGTATCCGGCTTTCAGCATGAATAATTTTACATCGTACTTTAACGGTTTTAATAACAATTACTTAACCAATCCGCTCTATTCTATGTCACAGGTTATGTGGAATAATGCCGGACAGGGCGGTAATCTTTGGAATAATGTTAATTCTAACTGGATGAATCCTTGGAATAATATTTGGAATCCTTCCGGTGTATCTTCTGATGCAGTAAAAGCAGAATCAGCAGAAGAAATATCTTCAAAGAGAAAGTATAATAAAATTCTTTCTTTAATTAAACAATTAAAAGATTACGACAAAGTCCCTCAGACTATAAAAGATGAGCTCGAATCAGCTTTAGAAGTTGACAGAAAGAATACCAAAGGAAGCTGGACCGAAAAATATAATTCGTTGAAAGCAGCTTACGACAAAGTTAGTGATTCAACAGTAAAAGAATATATTAAAGAATCAATGACACTCGGGACAAAAGATAAACCAAACAAAGATAATAGAGAAGTTTTTAGACTAAGACTTGAAGATGCAGGTTTTGAATACGAAGCAGGCGGAATTGATGCATATATAGGTAAACTCGCATCAACTATTAAGGAGCTTAATGACTCTTCTGCAAATGCCTCTTCCGATATAATTTTGGGTGCATTAGACGGAGCGGATGCTTCCGCTATAAGTATTCTTGATGTATTAAGCAGCTGGAATACAAAATACAGAAACAGTGAAACAGATTCTAAAAAACGTCTTATAACTTATGCAGCTGAAAAATACAACAGCCTTGAAGACGAAAATGCAAAAAGTACATTCAAGTCCACTGTTCTTACTCCGGTTATAGATGCTTTGGTAAATAAAGCAAATGAACTGGCAGTAAAACTTGAAGGCCCAGACAAAGAAAAAGTTACAAATGCTATAGACGTACTGGATAATGCTTGCGATAAAATAGGCGATAAAGTACCGACAGAAGTTTCAACAGCTTTTGATAATCTCTATCTGATTACAAGGTGGGCCGCAATAAAAGAGATTGCTAAGGACACAACAGAATACTACGGAGAAATTGACGGCGAATTGTTCAATGAAAAAATCTTTGAAACCGAAACCATAAAAGATTTAAGGGAGGAAGGTTACAAAGATGAAGTTATTACTTCAAACAAAGTTGAATACATAAACTATGCAGCAATTTCCGAATATGATTCTGAGACAGTTCAAAAAGCAGTTAATAAATTGGTAACTGATAATATACTTGAAACTTTAAATGCTAAATATACAGATGACGGTAAAGAATATACAGTATACAGAGAAAAAGAAGTAACAGGCAGCAGAGACCACCACAGATTATTTATTATAAAAGAAGATAAGTTAATGGTATTAAACAACGCGCAATTAAAAGAAGGTAAAATTACCGAAATTAATTCTGATGTTGCGATAACTGCAACAGAAACCAGACCTTCCGCTGTTAAAGATGATTCAGAGGCTGAAAAAGAAAAGAAACAAAAAGAAGAATCTCTTAAGAAAAGTAAAAATGCCGCAAAAGAAAAAGGTATACGTACTACAAACAGGCTATGCAGATGGACAACAAAAAAACACAGTGAAGAAATAAACAACTACTTGGCTGAAATAGACAAAGACAACGTATTAGAATTCTTCAACGGTGCATTTGAAGATACATATATTGACGGAAAGAACGGCAAATATAAGATTGAAGGCATTATAGAAAAACTGGTGGATGATAATGCCGGAAATAATATAGAAGAAAAGAATATCATAAATCTTGTAAATTCATTCTTAGAAAAAGCCAGAGAAATGGGACTTGAGGAAGATCCGGAATATTCTGAATGCTATAACATTTTGAATAACATAATGACCGACGAGGATTATTCGGAAAATCGTCTTAATAAAAAACTCAGCAGATTAAATATTACCGAATTAAATCAATCTATGGGAAAAGAAGTTATTGGTAGACCTTACTCAAATTATAGCTCCTGCGAAGTTATTGATGATATAATCAAAGTGTTATACAAGGCAATGACAGAGAAGAAAAACTAAAAACAGAGACAAAGACCTTATATAAATAAGAACAAAAAAAACAAAAGACCGTGTACACGGTCTTTTGTTTTTATTTAGTCATATTTTTCCCGCATCATTTCAAATAACTCTTCTCTTGTGCAATTTTGATACATCTTATAGCCGATATCAAAACTCCAGCCATACAAGTGATCTGGTTTAATCTTTTCACAAATATCCGTAAGCTTTTCTTGAATTTGAGGGTTATCTGCAATTCCTTTTTCCTGCAGGAACTTTTGAAAAGCTACACTATCTGCTATAAACTGGGTAAAGGTATTCTGATAGTATGGTTGCCCTAATATATGCTCATAATCCATGTAATCCATAAGCTTCGTATACTCTTTAGCCGACATATTGTCTTTTATATATTCTAACTTACTTTTTATCAAATCTTTTCTTTTAATTTTATATCTCTCAAAAGAAGGAATGTTTTTGCTAACACTCCAATAATCCCATTCATCTTTATCACCGAAACAATCTACTAATATATCGGAAAAAGCGGTTATATCCAACTTTCTTTGTCTTTCACCCGCCCTGGCTTCAGCAAAATTTCTATTTCTTACAGGTATACTGGGAAAGCTGAAAGATTCAGCCTCCGACTGTGTCATATCTTTTGACTCGGCATATGCATACATATTAGCTTCTGTTACTACGTCATAGCTTTTGGGGCAGCATGTCGTAATAATGGCTGCGATTGCCGCACCTAAACCTGCAACAGTACCTATTATACCATTCCTTATCTTCGGAACTTTATAAAAAGGTCTTTTCGCAGCTTTTACAGCCTGATTTACCCCTGAATTTACCCCTGAATTTACCCCTGAATTTACCCCGGCTCCGGAAGCTGTTCCCTTATTTAAAGCAAGGGAAGCCCTGCGTGCAAATAATTTGGGCATAATTGGTTTTACTTTCATATAATACACTCCTTAAAATTAGCTGTTTAATTTGCTGTATGACTTTATTAAAAACCATAAACCAAATTTTGACCAGAAACGTCAAAAAAAATTTACAAAACTTAAAACTGGTCTATTAAAATCGGCTGCCTCAGAAATTTAACCCCAGCCGTTAGCCCAATCTCTTGCAGGCATTTCATTTTTACCTTCGGGTTTTACTCTCAAAAGGCGTAAAACACCGTTACCGGTTTG
>CALUTN010000145.1 GCA_944323665.1 Candidatus Gastranaerophilales bacterium
CTTTTTTATACTGTTGAATTCACCTTTACGGCTTAAATATTTTAAACGTATCTCATCAATATCGTTCATTGATTGAGCTTTTTCAATATCAGCTTTTGCTGAATTATAAATATTTTCCAGTTGAGTTTTCATACTTGTTAATTCTCCCTAGAAAGAATCATACCCCGACTCTATTAAAAAGTAAATACAGGCATAAATGTAATTTATTATTTTATAGAGTTTTAAGATATTCAATCTCATAAAAACAGTTTATTGTTTTTCTTTCGTTATGTTTTATAATATTTATAGAAAATTTCTCGGGTAGAAAAATGATAAGGGGCAAAGTTTTATTATTTATTTTTTTTCTGGTATTTTTTCTGTGCGGAAGCGTCCCTGCGCAGGATGTTTATTCGCCCTATACTACAACGAGAAACGAAATTATATTTAACCAGTCGATGTTCAAAATAGACATTATAGACCCGGCAGTATCAACTAACAAAAAAGGGTTAAACTATCCGGGACTGAGGGGCACCGACCAGCTCGTTATTTATACTCCTTCATATGGCTTCAGAACCGGAACTAATGAATTCGGGACAGAAGCAATCGTAGCGGGTGATACTGTCGTTTCTCTAAGCGGGGCAGATTCACTTATTCCCGCTAACGGTCTTGTAATCAGCGGTCACGGAAGAGCTCGAAAATGGATTAATGAAAATGTAATGGTTGGTGCAAAAATTTCTATTGACTTAAGTAAAAATATTATTACGTCATATATAACATCCGATACGTTCCTATTTTGCGCTAAGGAAAAAATAAAAGAAGTTCAAAACATGATGTTATACTATAGCCAAAAAAATGCTTCTTATAGTCAAAAACGCACGGAACAGAATATCGAAAAAGCAAAAGAATATATAGCAAAAGCCCAAAAAAACAGCGAAGATTCTCAAAAATATTCATCACGTGCAATAGATTACGCAAATCTTGCTATGTCTACGGTCATACCTTATGACAAAACAGAACTAAAAGGAGTTTGGATAAGACCTGTATACTATCAAAAAAAAGATATTGAAAAAGTTTTAGATAACTTGCGGAACTGCGGAATTAACGACGTATTTTTAGAAACATATTATCACGGTAAAACCATTTTCCCATCTCAAACAATGGAAAGATACGGGTTTATCAAACAAAATGAAGATTTTACCGAATTTGATCCTTTGAGAATTTGGATAACAGAAGCTCATAGAAGAGGGATGAAAATTCATATCTGGTTTGAAACTTTTTACGCCGGAAATAAACCTCCCGAAACAAATCCTGAGTATATATTAGCAAAAAAACCGGGCTGGGCTAACTATCAGAAAAAAAATGCGGAATCCCAGACCATTGCATACTCTGTATCAGAACATAACGGTTATTTTATTGATCCTGCGAACCCGGAAGTCCAAAAATTTCTTTATGAACTCCTGGATGAGATTATTACAAGATATCGTCCGGACGGAATTAATCTTGATTATATACGTTATCCTCAGGCAATGGCATCAAATCTCGGAAAATATGATATGTCTCACTGGGGGTATACCCCGTTTGCAAGAAATGAATTCAAAGCTGCTTACGGTGTTGATCCGCTATTCTTAAAACCGTCTGACCCGCTGTGGAGTTATTGGAGGTTTTATAGATGCAGCAAAGTCACTAATTTTGTGAAAAAAGTGAGCCGTTTATGCAGAACTAACAAAGTTATGCTCACTGCGGTAATCTTCCCTAACAGAGCAAACGCACTTGATACTAAGCTGCAAGACTGGAAAAATTGGTCAGTTAATAATTTTGTAGATGGTTTTACTCCGCTATTCCTGACCTGTGACGATAAAACAGCTATAAACCTTATGGAAGATGTCTTACGTAATAAATCCCAAAGCACAAAATTATATGCAGGTCTGTTTGTCACATTTATGAACGGTTCCTCCTCAGACTTAATAAAACAAATTCATGCTGCAAGAAAATATTCATTAAGCGGTTTAATTATATTTGACTATGCTCATTTAAATGATACTTATATTAAAACTTTAACAGAAAGTGTATTTAGACCCGATAAAAATGAAATAATTATTACTGACAACTATCCGGCTAAATCTAATGTTAAAATAAAAACGGATCGCGCAGATAAAAAGGTCAAAAAACGTGGAAGAAGAAAATAATTCTAAAAGACGGCAATTTTTAGGTATATGGTTTGAATGCTGTAATGTTTACGGCAGGATTTACAAAAATAAAGATGGAACAGCATACACAGGCAGATGCCCGAAATGCATGCGCGCTGTAAGAGTAAAGGTAGGCAACAACGGAACAAACAGGAGGTTTTTCAGTGGAAGTTAGTTTAGATATCTTGAGAAAAGAAAATGAATTGATTGATATTTTTTGCAATCTTGCATCAATTCCGTCTCCTTCTTTGAAAGAAGAAAAAGTTATTGAATGGATTCTTGATTTTTGTATTAGTAATAATGTTCAAGGGAAAAAAGACACTTACGGAAATGTTTATATTAATATTCCGGCAACAGATTCAACAAAAGAACCGCTGATGGTATCAGCTCACATGGATGTAGTAGGGGATTCAAGCCCTGTAGAAATCTACCTTGAGGATGGTTTCTTGAAAGCAAAAGGCAGAACTCTCGGCGCTGATGATAAAGTTGGGGTAGCAAGTGCGTTGATGCTTGCTAAAGAATTAGCAAGCGGGCATATTGGAACTCTCCATGGCGGACTGGAAGTAGTCTTTACACGTGATGAAGAGTGTGATATGAGCGGAGTTGAACATGTTGAGTTTAACAAAATTAAATCAAAATATATTCTTGTCTGTGATGCGGATAAGCTTGGACAATTTCAGATTTCAGGCGCCAGCTATACTAACGCAAAACTCACTGTAAAAGGACTAATTGGCGGACATTCAGGTATTGATATCGGTGATGAAAAAAGATTGAATGCTGCAAAGCTTATTGCAGAACTGCTGGCAAAATTCCCGCAAGGAGCTTATTATAGCGACGAAACAGGAGTTATAACTTCTTGCAACCTCGGAGCAATTGTTGCCGGCGGGGTTCAGAATGCTGTTGCGTCGTTAATTGAAGACGGGGTAAAATCCGATAATTATATTAAAGAAATTATAAATAAATCAGCAACTAATATTATTAATACTTTAGGTATGGCTTCTTATTCAATAAGAAGTGCAAGCTTAGAAAAAGAAGAAGAGTTAAAAAATATAATGAAATCTTTAGTGGATGAATTTAATTCTAAGTATACAGGATTGGCAGAGGCTGAAATTAAGTTTGAAACCCATCTTAAACCGTTTGAAAAAGCAGATGATGACAGGGTTGAAAATGTTTACAGAAGAGCCTGTGAAAAAGCCGGGGTAAATTATGAAATCTCTTCGTTTCATGCAGGGGCTGAAACTCATATTTACTGCCATAACAAAAATGCGGACGGCGTAACCTTTATGCCCGTACTTCTGGGGCTTGCAGATGTTTATAATATGCACTCTGCTGCTGAAAAAGTAGATTATAAAACAATTATCAAAGGATACGAAGTTATCAAAAATACTTTTGAAGAGTTTAATAAATAGCTGAAAATATTTAAAATCTAAATCTATAGACCGGCGTACTTCTAAATTGAGAGCGCCGGTCTATTCTTTACAATATGCACACTGCTGCAGTCAAGATTCCAAAAACAGCAGCGCTTATTTTGCCAACTTTATCATTCCCGCCGCTCAAAAAAGTTCCGGCAGCTCCGCCTGCAACAGCTGAAAAAAGTGTTGCAAGAGTAGTTAACGTTACTCCCGGAAATAAAATTCCTGCAGCTGCACCTGTGCGGCACAGTGAGAAACTTTATTCATAACGGATTTATCTTTTCTGAAAACTCCGGCAAGCCCGCCCAGCAATCCGCC
>CALUTN010000146.1 GCA_944323665.1 Candidatus Gastranaerophilales bacterium
GAAATTTTTTCAACTCATAATAATTATTGCCAGTATTAGATTTTCCAATTTTATACTTGACGATTTTATTGAATTTGGGGCATAAAAGTTCCACAGATACAGGTTCCGAAAAATTTCAAACATATATAATATCTGCTTCTGACCGATTCTGTCTAAAGTTCCGACCTGTCCGTTTGTATTCATTTTATATGTTATTTTACATTTGCCTTTTGTAAAATTTTGCGGAACTGGACTATTCCGAAATAATCAAATTATCCGTACAGTTCAAATTTGGTGCGTATCTCACTGATAATATACAAATCTCAATCTATCCGTACAGTCCAGAAAAAGTCCGGTTTTCCGTTTTGATTTTTTTGGAACACTTAATTTTTCCGACCCGAAAACGCCCTCGCAGAGCGACCTAAGCCAAAATAATCAAAGTATCCGTACAAATCAAACCGGTCGTTAAATTACATTAATACAACAGTAATAAAAACTAAGATGCCAAAGTCATTCCGGTTTAATTCGGAGAGGGTGGGATTCGAACCCACGGAAGGTGTTACCCTTCACAGACTTTCGAGGTCCGCACCTTAAACCACTCGGACACCTCTCCGTACTCTCGATTATATCAAAAAATAATGCGGTGCAAAAGATTTTACACCGCATTATCTATATAAATTGGTTATCTTACCGCTCCGGCAAGTTTTACTTCACTTTCAAGCTGTAATGTTACGGTTGTAATATCGCATACGGAAGACGGCCCAAAATACTGGATTGCTCCGGGGAATAAATACCTGTCATTCATAGCCCAGTCCTCTCTGTTTTCTTCCAGTTTCTTGAATACAGGCCCATCAAGTTCAACAAGAGCTTTCTTGATAACCGGTTTCATTTCGCCGTGTCTTCTTTCCATATTCATCATCATTGTTAGAGGTACACCTCCGGCAACCCAATCAGATGCCGGTTCGGTAAGGTTTCTTACAGATGACAAGTATCCTGTTAATCCGAAATTGATTAATGCAAATGCGTTATATCCGAGTGAGTAGCAGTAGTCTGCATCAAAGTTTGACGGGAATGCACATCTGCCTTCATATCCGAAGAAATGTGATTGCGCGGAGAACTTACCAATATAATCACCTTGTAATTTAAGTTTATTCAAACGCTCGGTAATCATTTCGATTAAAAGTTTCTCTGTTTCAATCTTAGACACCTGTACATTTCCATGCGGATCTCTGTCAGCCAGAAGCTGCCCCTTGATTAGTGCAGGAAGTGATGAATATACTTTTGCATTTTCCGGGTCAAGTCTATTTTCAACAATATCAAATTTCTCTCTGATTGTTGTTGCATTTAAAAAACTCGGATCGGTTTCCAATGAAGCCATAATATCATTTAAGTTCGCTATCATAGATTTCATTTCCGGAATAAATTCAATCAAACCTTCCGGAATAACGGCTATACCAAAATTCTTACCAATATCGGCTCGTTTTACGATGATATCGGTCATATAGTTTACGACCTGCTCCAAAGACATTTTTTTCTGCTCAACTTCTTCAGAAATCATTGTGATATTTGGCTGAGTTTGAAGAGCCGCTTCTAAAGCAACATGAGAAGCGCTTCTTCCCATAATTTTTACAAAGTGCCAGTACTTTTTAGCAGAGTTTGCATCTCTTTCAATGTTTCCGATAAGTTCTGCATAAGTTTTTGTCGCAGTATCAAAACCAAAAGAAATTTCGATTTGTTCATTCTTCAAATCGCCATCAATAGTTTTCGGACAACCAATTACCTGAATGTTTGCATTATTTGCAACAAACCATTCTGCCAGAAGAGCTGCGTTCGTATTAGAATCGTCTCCGCCAATTATAACCACAGCTGAGATATTGAGTTTTTTACAAACAGCTAAAGCATCTCTGAATTGTTCTTCTGTTTCAAGTTTTGTTCTGCCTGAACCGATAATGTCAAAACCACCGGTGTTTCTGTAATCGTTTATAAATTGATCGTTAAACTCAACATACTTTCCGTCAATAATACCGCTAGGACCGCCTAAGAAACCATAAAGTTGGTTGGCAGGATTTGCTTGTTTCAGCGCATCATAAAGTCCCGCAATAACGTTATGTCCGCCGGGAGCTTGTCCGCCGGATAATATTACACCAACATTTCTTACTTCGCTCGAGTTTGATTCTGTTGAAGTTTGGAATGTTACAGCAGGTTTTCCGTATGTGTTTTTGAATAGGTTTTTAATTTCTTCTTTGTTAGCAACAGCCTCGGTAGCCGAACCTTCTTGCATAATCAGATGATTGATGCCGTTTGCTAAAGAGGAAGGTAATTTCGGCTGGTATTTTAATCTCTCAATTTGTAATGGTGATAAATTTGTCATAAAAACTTTCCTTTCTTCTTCTTTTGGTTTAATTATACATTAAAAATTTTTTCAATTACATTAGCAAATTTTATTATTATGAGTTTTAGAAGAATTATAGGAGTTTATATGAGAATTAACAATGATATTGCCAGTTTTAAAGGTCTTGTTCCTATATCTAAGTATAAGGGACCTATCCTTAAATTGACGGAAAGCGATAAAAAGAAAATAAAGTTATACCAAAATAAAATTTCACAAATGGAATTGGATTTAGCGAAATTTCATTCTTTATTAAAACGTCAATTTACAAGTAGCAATTGTAATTATTATTATGATAAAATAACATGTTGCGAATATCAGATAAGTGTTCTAAAAGATTTAATAAGGGAAATTAAATTAAAAAGGTTCAACGAACAAAAAAAGTCCCAAAACTTAGATTTACAAGGATAAAAAGCTAACCCAGCATAAGCAGGCTTGCCCATATTACCATAATACCGGACATAATACCGGCGATAGCGTAATGCCAGTCGCCATACTCATGAGAGAGCGGAAGCAGAGTATCAAAAGCTATATATATCATAATTCCGACGACAACTGCCATTAAAAAACCGACAAACATTTCCGGCAGGAACCAGGCAAGCAGCCCTAATCCGATAATAGCACCAAGGGGTTCGGTCATGCCGGTCCAAAAAGAGTACCAGATAGCTTTTCTCTTCTTACCGGTTGCATGGTAAATAGGAAGAGCAACCGCAATCCCTTCCGGAATATTGTGAAGAGCGATTGCTATGGCCACAGAAATTCCGAGGGTTAAGTCTTGAGAAGTGACAAGAAAAGTTCCTAAACCTTCGGGAAAGTTGTGGACAGCAATTGCAATTGCGGTAAGCACACCGGCTCTTTTAATATGAGCAAAGCTTCTAATGGTTTCAGTTTTGTTGGCAATAGTTTCTTCATCTACGTGATCAGGAAGGAATGTATCTATAAGTTTTGATATGATGACTCCAATAATAAATCCTGCAAAAACGACCCAGGTATAATTTTTAGGAAAATAACTCCTTAAAAGTTCTTCTGACGAATTTAAAATTTCTGTAAAAGATACGAAAATCATTACGCCGGCTGAAAAACCAAGCCCTACGGAAAGAACTTTCATATTATTTTTGTTTACAAAAAAAGTAATAAATCCGCCTATTGTAGTTGCCAATCCTGCTAGAGCAGTCATTAACAGAGGTAATTGCCAGTTTTCTATCATCTAAATTTTTCCTTATCTACGGAAGATATTATATCATGAAAGCAGGATTGATATACAGCGGAATAAAAAAAAGCCCCAAATGGGGCTTTGGAATTAAGAATAGCTGGAAGTATGAAAAAGATTTAATAATTATATTTAACAAGGATTCGGGTTTGAAATAAATTCTCCGGGTGGCTGTAATATTAAGGACGGGTGGGTAATAAAAAGAAACAATAAAAAAAAAAAATTCAGCGTATTATAT
>CALUTN010000147.1 GCA_944323665.1 Candidatus Gastranaerophilales bacterium
TTTATCCCGAGCGGCGAAACAGTTCTTCATGAAGATGATAAAGTAATATTCATGGGGCTTTCAAATTCTCTTGATATTTTAGCCGGTAAATTTTTCCACGAAAAAGAGTTTGTTAAAAAAGTTGCAATAATAGGCGGCGGTAATGTCGGGCTTAAACTGGCTAAAAATCTGGAAAAACTTAAGCTCGATATTAAAGTTATTGAAAAAGACGAAAAAAGATGCGAACTGTTATCGGAAGAACTGTCCTCTTCTCTTGTCATAAACGGTGACGGAACGGATTTGGAACTTCTGAATGAAGAAGACATAAGTTCTTCTGATGTAGTGGTCAGTGTTACAAATAATGATGAAAAGAACCTTCTTTGCTCGCTTTTAGTCAAGCAGCTGGGTGTAAAAAGAGTTATTTCAAGAGTTAGCAAGGGAGCTAACGTTTCTTTGTTTGAAAAAGTCGGAATTGATATTGCAATTTCCACAAAAACAGCATCACTAAATGAAATTAAAAATAACTTATGTGATACAAATATCGATATCCTTGCAACCGTTGAACAAGGTATGGGCGAAGTTATGGAAATTGAGCTTCCGGAAAATTATCAAACTATAAAGATTATGGAACTTAAATTACCTGCAAAAGCAATTGTCGGGGTTATCCAAAGAAGAAACAGAATAATTATTCCTAACGGCGCAACCCAGATTATGAGCGGAGATAATCTTATAATCTTTACTACAGGTGCTAACGCTCCTGCTATAAGAGAATATTTTAAGGTGGATTAATGAGACTCAGTTATCTTGCATATACTTTCAGTCTTTCAATAATGTATTTCAGTGTACTTCTTCTTGTACCTATTTTGATTGCACTTTATTATCATGAAACGTCCGCTATTTTTCCGTTCTTTTTTGCGGCAACGGTTGCTTTCTTAATCGCTGTTACTTTAAAAAAAATCGTACCCGGTGCATCACAAGTGAAAAACGTTAACGACATTAAAAAATCTGAAGGTATCTGTACAGTAACTTTTTGCTGGCTGCTTGCGGGTTTGTTGGCGGCAATTCCTTATATGTTTTTCGGATTTTCGTTTATTGACGCTTTATTTGAATCAACATCCGGGATAACAACAACAGGCTCTACAATATTTGTGGATTATAATTTCCCCAAAGCTCTTTTCTTCTGGCGCGGTTTCACCCAGTGGATAGGAGGTATGGGAATTATCGTGTTATTCGTGGCAATTCTTCCGCAGTTCGCTATTGCCGGAAGACAACTGTTCTTTGCAGAAGCTCCCGGACCTACTGAAGATAAATTCACCCCGAGAGTCAGAAATACTGCTTCCGCTTTGTGGAAGGTTTATCTCGGGATGACTATTCTGGAAATAGTTCTTCTGAGAATAAACGGAATGAGCGGTTTCAATGCGATGTGTCACTCTTTTTCATCGGTATCGGGCGGCGGTCTTTCACCAAATTCGTACAGCCTTGTAGGTTCAACAAATATAATTTTATGGATTATGGCTGTTTTCACTTTCTTTGGCGGAGCAAGCTACAACTTGCAATATAAAGCCTGGACAAAGCTTAATCCGCTTGTACTTTTTAAAAGTGAAGAATTTAGAGTCTATTTCTGGATAACTGTCGGAATCGGCTTACTGCTTGCTCTTTCTCTTGAAATTCATGAAGGCTACGGTGTGTTCAATAGTTTAACTCACTCATTCTTTAATGTCTGCTCTGTTATATCTTCATCCGGATTTTGCAGTGTAGATTTTGCTAAATGGGATTACGTAAGCAAAGTTCTTCTGTTTATTGCAATGGCAACAGGAAGCTGCGCAAGTTCAGCCGGCGGCGGAATTAAGATTATGAGATGGCTTTTGATATTTAAGATTATGAAAACCGAACTCACAAAAGTTCTTCACCCGAAAGCCGTTTTTAATATTAAAGTTGAAAATTGTACGGTTCCAAGAGAAATCTTGTATCAGACCCTTATGTTTGTTTCATTTTACTTTGCAATTTTGATATGCTCGACTCTTGTAACTGCAATGATAGAAAAAAGCACTGTAATAGGGCTTACGGGGACGGTAAGCTCCCTCGGGAACATAGGTCCCGGATTAGGAAATGTTATAGGACCTCTGGGAAGCTACCAGAGTTTGAATATCTGGACAAAAATTATATTTATAATCGATATGTTTGTCGGACGTCTTGAACTTATTCCG
The DNA here is from genome assembly GCA_944323665.1 of Candidatus Gastranaerophilales bacterium. Lineage (GTDB taxonomy): Bacteria > Cyanobacteriota > Vampirovibrionia > Gastranaerophilales > Gastranaerophilaceae > CAG-196. The sequence goes on from CALUTN010000147.1 coordinate 2,187, forward strand.
TTCTTAGTTTTATTCCAGAAGGATTTATGGAGTTTTAAATAAACTCGCTTTTATGCTAAGATGAAATAAGAGAGGTTAAGAATAATGTCAGTAAAAAAAGTTGTAAAATACGGAACAGAATCCTTAAGGCAGCCGTCTAAAGAGGTTCATAAAGTTTCTCAGAAAATAAAGAATCTTGTTGAAGACTTATTAGATACAATGTATGCCCAAAATGGTGTAGGGCTTGCGGCTCCGCAAATCGGAGAAAATTACAGGGTCTTTGTTATAGATGTTTCTACGGGAAACGAGCCTTTAAACCCGATGGTTTTTATAAATCCGAAAATTATTAAAAAATCAGGTGCCGTAATAAGCCACGAAGGATGCTTAAGTTTTCCTGAAGCATTTACGGATGTCAAAAGATACGCAAATGTTATGATAAAAGCCCTTGACTCTCACGGCCGTTCTTTCGTATTGGAAGCAAAGGACGGAAGCCTTTTAGCCAGAGCGATTCAACATGAATTTGACCATCTGGACGGTGTTCTATTTATTGACCATGTTATAAACAGATTTGAAGCAGACAAAGTCCTTCAGGAACATAATCTTCCGCCGGTTGATGTGGATAAAATTCTTGATGAGCCGGAATTAACAGCCGAAATTGAAGAGATTAAGGCAAAACAAGTAGAAAAAGAAACAAAAGAATCAAAAGAGAATGCTTAATATAGTTTTTTTCGGAACCCCTGATATAGGGTTAAAGTCACTTGAATACCTATATAACTCGGACAAGTTTAATGTGCAGGCGGTTGTAACCAATCCCGACCGTCCGTCGGGCAGAGGACACAAACTGACCCCGAGTCCGATAAAAGTTTTTGCGCTTGAACATAATATACCGGTTTTCCAGCCGAAATCTATTCGCAAGGAGCCGGAAATTATTGAAGCTTTAAGGAATTTAAAACCGGATTTCTTTGTAACCTTTGCATTTGGTCAGATTTTATCTCAGGAAGTCCTTGATATTCCGAAATACGAAACTATAAACCTCCATGTTTCGCTTCTGCCGAAATACAGGGGAGCTAATCCGATACAAAGAGCCATTATTAACGGTGAAACTGAAACCGGAATCTGTACAATGGTCACGGAGTTGGGGCTTGATACCGGTCCTATTTGCCTGACACAGCCAATTGAGATTAACCGTAATATGAATTGCGTGGAACTTTTTGAAATGTGTTCAGAAGAATCGCCAAAACTGTTAGAAAAAACTCTTCTGGGTATCGCAGACGGGACTTTAACACCGAAAGCCCAGTGTGAGAACGGAGTTTGTTACGCAGATAAACTTCAAAAAGAAGAATGTAAAATTGACTGGAATAAATCAGCTTTAGAAATTCATAACCTTGTAAGAGGGGTTTATAAGTGTCCGGGAGCATTTTTTGAATATAACGGCAAGATTATTAAAGTTATGGAGACAGAAGTTATTAATACCACTTCAACCGGAAAAATCGGAGAGTTTATAAATATCTCAAAATCAGGAATTGATATTCAAACCGGTAACGGTGTTTTACGCCTTTTGAGAGTAAAACCCGAAGGTAAAAATGAAATGCCTGCAAGAGATTGGGC
>CALUTN010000148.1 GCA_944323665.1 Candidatus Gastranaerophilales bacterium
TTTTCTCATAATGATTCAAGTTATCCGCTGCAGTCAGAAATCTTTCATACGCAGCAGATACATCCTTGACTGCTTTACTCTGCTTTTTGGCAATATCCAAAAATTCTTCTTGCAACTTCCGACCATATAGATTTTTCGTTTGCCGGCAGAGAAATGGAATTTCTTCCCCGTTTTGTTTGATAATTACAGTTACAGCCTTTTGCAGTTTTTATTTTTTTCTTGCATATTTTATGTTATTGTTCTAATATAAAAACAACTTGTTCTCATACGAGAACAAAGGTTGAGCTTGCGGTTAAGAGAAATATGATTAAGGCTGATAACAAATCTATTGTATCAATTATTGTTCCTGTATATAATTGTGAAGCATTTTTGGAGGATTGCTTAGGGTCTCTTGCCGGACAGACGTTTACTAATTTTGAAGTAATTGTTATTGATGACGGGTCTACGGATAGAAGTAAAGAGATAATTTTGGATTATTCTCAAAAAGACGGGCGTATTTTGTATTTAGAACAAGAGAATTCCGGCCCTTCCGAAGCCAGAAATAAAGGTGTGAAAGCTGCATCTGGTCAATATATTACATTTGTTGATGCGGATGACTCGGTCAGTCCGGACTATATAGAAAAACTTTATAATGCCATTGTGACTGAAAATTGTGATATATCAATTTGCTCGGTTTTCAGGTCAGGCAAAGGGAAAAATAAATACCGCCTCAAGTATAACAAGAATAAAATATATTCAAGTCTTGAGGAAAAAATAAAAATATGTGATGTTCCAAATTGCTGTTATGTTTGGGGAAAAATGTATAAGCGAGAGGTTGTAGAAAATTTGGAATTTAAAAAAGGTGTCTTTTTTGAAGATGTTTTGTGGCTGCCAAAAGCATTGAAGAATTCCGGTAATCTTGCAACAGTATCTGATTGTGTATATTATTATCGCATTAACAAGAATTCTATAGTCAGAACTATACCAAATAAAAAGAAGCAAAACGATTCGTATAATTCCAAAAAATTTATTGTTAAGTTTTTTCGGGAAAATAATCTTTCCCTTCCGGAACATGAAAGAAATATTACAAAATCGGCCAGATATTTGTTTGGTATTCCGGTATTAAAGCTGAAAGAAAAAGAGTTCACTAATATATGGTATTTGTTTGGTTTAATTCCGCTGTTAAAATTTACGGATTATAATTCTCACTATATATTTAAACTTTTCAATATTAAAATTAAGATACGCCATAAAGAGACCTTTCCTTATATTGAAGCTCACGAAAAAGGGGTAACGGATACAAAACGTTCTCCTGAAATTATTGTATCTTTAACAAGTTTTCCGGCAAGAATTCAGTATGTTCACAGAACTATAAACACGCTGCTCAGACAAACTGTTAAGCCGGATAGGGTAATCCTTTGGCTTGCAGAAGAAGAATTTCCCGATAAGGAAGAAAGTTTGCCTGAAAACCTTTTAAAGTTGAAGAACCTGGGATTTGAAATTCGCTGGTGTAAAAATTTATTATCTTATAAAAAGATTGTACCGGCTCTTCAAGAGTTTCCTAATGAAATTATTGTAACCGCAGATGACGATATATATTATCCTGAAGACTGGCTTGAAAGTCTTTATAATGAATACCTGAAAAATTCGCATAATGTATATGTAAAACAGGCTATACCCTTAAAAATTGAAAATAATGAATTGCGCGAAACTTATGATAAGAATAAAAGAATAGAGGTAAACGTAACAGGTCTGAGTTATTTTAATCTGATTATGAGCGGCTCAGGCTGCTTGATACCTCCGCATAGTTTATACAAAGATATCTTTGACTCAAATAAATTTTTATCTTTAATTCCAACGCATGACGATATTTATATATGGGCTATGATGGTACTAAATAAAACAAAAATTAAAGTTGTTGGCGGTTTTGCCGAAGAAATACTTACGATAAATGAGACTCAAAAATTCGGGCTTTGTAAAATTAATAATAAGAAAGGTGCAGGTTTGCACCCTCAAGATGCTTTGGAAATTATGACCAAAGCATATCCGGAGTTATTAAAACTAAAGGATTAAGAAACCAGTTTGAATAAGTTGCCGGTTGGATATTCAACTCGGCAAATAGCTAAGCGTGGGGCGGAGCCTGAAAGGCTCCGCCCCACGCTTAGCTATTAATTTTTACCCCTATTATATTCCGCAAGCGCAAACGCCGTCTTTGCAGTGGTAGTTCAAAGCTTCCTGAGCTTCTGCCATTCTGACTTTGATACGTCCGTCTACTGCAATACCTTCGCCTGTTTTTTCAGAAATTAACAGCGGGTTGATATCCAGCTCATCAATGAATTTGAAATCGTGAACAAGTTGAGATAATCTCAACAATGTTTCTTCGATTTGTTCCATTTGAGCAGGTTTGGTGCCTCTTGCACCTTCTAACAATTTGTATGCTTTAACTGATTTAATCATTTCTTTAGCATCAACATCTGTTAAAGGAGCAATTCTGAAAGTTACGTCTTTCATAACTTCAATAAACACCCCGCCTAAACCGAACATCATCATAGGACCGTATTGAGGGTCTGTTGCAATACCGCAAACCATTTCACGGTTGCCTTTAACCATTTCTTGAATGATTACGCCTTCCAAACCTTCAAGAAGTCCTTTTTCAGTTAATTTTGCAATCAAATCTTGATATTCAGCTCTCAATTGTTCAGCAGACTGAATATTAACTCTTACGCCGCCTACATCGGTTTTGTGAGAAGTTGTTTTTGAAGTCATCTTCATAACAACCGGATATCCGATAGAATCAGCGATTGTAACAGCTTCGTCTTCTGATTTTGCAAATCCTGATTTACATACTCTGATACCGTAAGCATCAAGTACATCAATTGATTCACGTGTAGTTAACTGATCTCTGCCCTCGTTAACTGATTTTGCAATGATTTCCTGAGCTTTCTTATAATCAACATTGAATGTCGGAATCTTACCTTCCGGTCTTTCCATCCAGAGTCTTTGCTGATTAAGTCTGTTCAAACCGTCAGCAGCTTCTTCTGCGTACATAAAGAACGGAACATTAACATCCATATCAGACAATTGAGAGAAGAACTCGCTCTTAGTCATAAATACACCGATAACCGGTTTTTCAGGATGTTCTGCTTTGATTTCCATAACAGCTTTTGCTACATCAATATCTTTCAAACCTAAGAACGGAAGATAGATTACAATAATCATATCGACATTTTCATCAGCAATAACTGTTTCAAGAGTTTGCTTGTAGTGCTCAATTGGAGCGGAAGCAATCATATCAACAGGGTTTTTAACAGATGCGGCTGCAGGTAAGAAACTTCTTAATTTTTCTTTTGTAGCATCAGAGATCTTAGCCATTTGCATACCATATTCACAAACAGCATCGGTTGCCATAATACCGGGTCCGCCTGAGTTTGTAATGATAGCTACTCTGTCGCCTTTTGGAATAGGGCAGTTAGCGAAAACTTTTGCTGTTGCAAACAGGTTCTTCAAAGAATATTCTCTGATAACACCTGATTGCTGCAATAAAGCGTTAGCAGCTTTATCAGCACCTGCTAAAGAGCCTGTGTGAGAAGAAGCAGCACTTGCACCTGCTGCAGAACGACCTGCTTTAAGTGCAAGAATCGGTTTCTTTTTAGAAATTCTTGAAGCAAGTTTTCTAAAGTTTGCAGGATTCTGGATAGATTCCATATAAAGAAGAATTTGTTCAACATCTTCTTCATTTTCCCAGTATTCAAGAGCTGTTTCAGCAT
>CALUTN010000149.1 GCA_944323665.1 Candidatus Gastranaerophilales bacterium
AGTCCTTTGATTGCATATTACCGGTTTTTAATCTCTGGGTATCAACTTCTGCTTCAGAGCAGAGCAGCCTTTGCACAAGCTGTTCTTTTGACATTTCAAGCGAGAATATAGCTACAGGAACATTTGCCTTGAGTGCGACATTTTGTGCTATATTGAGCGCAAAAGATGTTTTACCCATTGCAGGACGAGCCGCAAGAATTATTAAATCTGATTTTTGGAGTCCGTTTGTTATTGTATCCAAATCGTAGAATGCTGTAGGAACCCCGGTCAAAGTATCTTTGTTATTATACCTTTCTTCTATTTTTGCATAAGTATCATAGACCAAATCTTTAATAGGACTTAGAGCTTTTGATGCTTTCTGGGATGCTATGTCAAAAATCAGTTTTTCAGCTACTTCTAAAGATTCTTCTATAGGATTTAAGTCATAACCCGTGTTTACAATTTCAGATCCGGCATCTATCAGCGCCCTTTTAATAGCTTTTTCCTGAACAATTTTGGCATAATATTCTACGTTTGTTGTCGTAATTGTTTTATAGCTCAAATCATTGATAAAAGCACGTCCGCCGACGAGTTCCAGCTTTTGATTGACATTTAAAACATCAGAAACTGATACAATATCAATTTTATCTTCCCCGTTATAGAGCTGAAGCATAGCTTCATAGACATATCTGTGAGCAGGCTTGTAAAAAGATTCGGGTTTTAAGTGTTCAACAACTCTGTTCATACAGGCAGGGCTGACAAGAATAGCACCCAGTATAGCCTCTTCCGCATCAATATTCTGAGGCATAAGCTGCGATAGTTCACCCTGTTGATTTGATTTTTTTTGTCTGGTTGTATAAGCTGCCGGCATGCATTCTCCTCTGCTGTTTTATTATTTTGACAGCAAAATTAGTATAAGACAATAGGTTGTAAAAATATATTAACTTTTAGAACATTAACCTAAATAACAAGAATCTCTTATTCAATTTTTCGGAGAATTTCTTAAGGTTAGCTATAGTATCCGATGTATCTTCTACTATTTGTTTAAGATTTTCTTCGTTATCTTCTCCGTTAATAGTTTCAAGCGCCTTGTTAACCTGGCACATTGTTGCATTAAAGTTATCAACCGAGTCAACAAATTTTTTCTTTAATTTCTCGTCCTTACTCATCTTATTAACAGTTGTAGACAATTCATTCAGGTTCTTCATAATGCTGTTCAAGTCTTCTGCAAACTCTTCAGCATTTATAGCTCCTACTATAGGCGCAAGCTGTTTAGACATATTTGAGATAGCTTCCGCTGTTTCGTATAAAGTCGGTTTGAATTTTTCATCCGATATAATGCCATTAATATTTACAGCCAATTTATTAAAGTTGCTTGAAACATCTGTCATCATCCAAACAAGCGCATCAAGGTCATTTTTGGAGGTGTCTATAAGTTTTTCTGCTTTCTCTAAGGTTGTTGTGGCTTGTGCTGTTAAATTCTTGAAGTTTGTAACAGATTGTGTAAGTTCTGCAATCATTTGATCATTCAATAAATCGTTAACAATTTTGTTGGTTTCTGTCAAAGATTCTGCCGCTTCATATTGCAGTTCCATGAAGTCTGCAATTCTCATCGGTTCAATAATTGTATACGGCGATGTCTGATTGGGATAAGGCAGCGGAGCATTATCAAGAGGTGTAATTCTTAGTTTCTTTACCCCGTTTTCTGTTATAATTTCTCCGGTCATAAATTTAGGCAGAATCAAACCGGGAAGATTAATAAAATAATCAATCTTGTATGCGTAATTGGTTTTTATTAAATCTTTAACGGCATCAGGTACTACTTTTGATGACATAATTTGTGATTTTTTTACTTTACCTACGTTATAATATTTTTCATCCAACTTAATTTCTACATCAGCATTACTTGAGAGTAAATTATTCCCTTTTACGGGTATATATACCGAGCGGATTCTGGGAGGAGTTATTTCTAAAAATTGTTCTCCTATTAAGCCTGATTGTTGGATAGAAAGCATTGAAGCTTTCGGGATAGTGATACCCGGTTCTGTTATAACAAATTTCATTTTTACATAACTGGATTCGTTTTCAACGACAGGAGTAATTTCTTCTACCTGTCCGACCCTCAGTCCCATCATTTGAACTCCGGAACCCGGTCTCATGCCGTTTACATCTTTAAAATGAACTTCTATTCTTTCAGCCGAAGAAAAGGAACGCCCTTTTATCCACAATACTGTAAATAAAAAGATTGTTAATCCTACTAAAGTTAAAACTCCTACTTTAAAAGATGGTGAAAGTTTCATATATTATAACCTCATTATTTCATTTTCATCGGACCGTCCAGTGATGCGTTTACAAATTGTTTTGTGTATTCTGTCTTTTCTTCGCAAAGTTCATCCGGAGTGCCTTCAAAAACCGCTTTACCATTATACAACATTAATACCGAATCTGACGTCCTCCTTATTGTGGACATTTGGTGCGTAACTACAATAGAAGCTGCATTTGTTTCATGTTTAAGTCTTACAATATAATCTTCAATAAGGGTAGACGATATCGGATCTAATCCTGCTGTCGGCTCATCATACAAAATGATTTTAGGCTCAGTAACTATTGCACGGGCAAAACTTACACGTTTCTGCATGCCTCCGGAAAGCTCTGACGGAAATTTATCCTCTATCCCGGATAAACCCACTAGCTCCAGCTTTTCCGCAACAATTCTTTCCAAATCTTTTCTTGTATATTTTTTGCGTAAGTCTTTTCTTTCTTGAAGCGCAAAGGATATATTGTCAAAAACATTGAGAGAATCAAACAGGGCAGAATACTGGAAAACCATTGCAATATCTCCGCCTGTTGTATTAATCTCTCCCGAATCCTTTTCCAGAAGTCCGCTTATAAGTTTCAATACAGTACTTTTACCTGAACCGCTAAAACCTATTATTGAAAGGATTTTTCCGTCATCTACTTTAAATGACAGATTATCAATAATAGTTTTCTTATCAAATGTTTTTACAAGATTTTTTACTTCTATACTCATTTATTTATCCTTTAATAAAAGTAAACCGCTGCAAAAATTAAATCAAGTATTACAATTGCAACAAAAGACCATACTACAGCTTTTGTTGTTGCAATTCCGACACCTTTGGCTCCATCTTTTGCACTCATTCCGCATGAACAGCTTATCAGAGAAATTGCGAATCCAAAACTTAAAGCTTTTAAAACAGATACATTCAAATCATGCATACTTAAGCCGAACCAAACAGAGTCAAAATAAGCTTTATAAGTCAAACCGGAAGTAATATTAGAAGCCACGGCAGCTCCTAAAATTCCAAATAGGGCAGAAACAACTACTACCAGAGGCATCATCAATGTTCCTGCTATGATTCTCGGAGTAAACAAGTATTGTACAGGATTCACTTTCAAAACCTGTATTGCATCGATTTGTTCGGTTACTTTCATTGTGGCAATTTCTGATGCCAGAGATGAGCCTATCATAGAAATTATTGCAAAACCTGCCATAATAACGGCTTCTTCTCTTACCATTAAAATTGCGATAAGCATACCTACGTAATTTCCGCCGCCTTGTTTAACCATCTCCCCTGCTACCTGCATGGAAATAATTATAGAGGTCATTCCTACAATAGAAAGCGTTATCGGCAGTGAGGAAACTCCAAATCTGGAACACTGTTCCATAATTTCCTTGAAAGAAGTATTAAAATTCCTTAAACCTTTTAAAACTTCTATTCCATAGGTCATTATCTC
>CALUTN010000150.1 GCA_944323665.1 Candidatus Gastranaerophilales bacterium
AAAATTAGCTGAAAAGGAAATAGAAAAATGAGACGTACACTAGAAGGAACAAAAATTAAAAGACAGCACGTAAGCGGCTTCAGAGCAAGAATGGCTACTCCTGGCGGACGTGAAGTGTTAAACAGAAGACGTGCAAAAGGCAGACATCAAATAGCAATTTCAGGCAGTGCACGTGCATAATGTCAGTAAAGTTTTATCGAAAAGGGGGCTTTTGAAAACAAAAGCCCCCTTTTAATAAGCAAAAGCGATAACTGAAAAACAATTACCGCTAAAATTATGTGTGTGTATTATATTATAGAAAATCTATGCGATAGCGTTGAGTCTATTATTTTCGGCCTGTGAACTTTCTCTGGATTTAATCAGGTTGAAAGTTCTGTAAAGTTTATAACCCAGAGCTACAATCGGATTAGTATCTACCGAGTCGGCCTTAATAGCATATTCCTGATTTTTTTGGAATTTTACTGCTGCATTCGGATCTCTGAGCATTAATATAGCATTTTCCGAATTCATGCTCCTGGTTATATTACTTTCTCTAAAATTTATATTATTAATTTTGTTTATTTGCATAATTATCACCTCTGTGATTTTTAATTAAGTGTTTGATTTACACTTCATATTTACAATTTCATTATGCACTATATAAATTGTTTTGTCAAGAGGGTGTGTTAACTTTTGTAAACTGGCTATAATGTAAACAAAATAGGCATCTTGAGGATTAAGTGCCAATTGTACACTTAAAAATACCCCGACCGGCTGATATCCAACCGGCGTATTTAATTTTATTTATCTCAAATAGCCATCAGTAGTGCATTAACATTGTAAATTTTATTAATTTATTTCTCTAAAAAGCATGCTTGTGGTATTATATTCCATACGGGAGAGAATTATGCGCCGGATTGGGAATCCTAATAAAAATAAAATTTTTTCGGAAAGGCTAATGTGGCTGCAGGTTGTTTTTGTAATCCTTATTACTCTTTTTATCGTGTATTTGTTTGCCGTACAGGTTTTAGACGTTCGTCATTTTCGTATAAAAGCTAAAAATCAACGCAAAGCTAATTCTTTTGTAATGCGCGGGAATATATATGACAGAAATGGTATTAAACTTGCTACCGATACTGTTTATTACGATATTTATCTCAGAAAAGATGATATGGATCACAGCCCTGAAGAATTAGCTAAAATGCTTGCTCCTATATTGAAAATTTCTCCCATGACTCTTTTAGATAAAATTACTCAGGATATTCCGTTAATTTCACTCAAGAAAAATGTTGACAGACATACCAGAGACCAGATTGCAAAATTAAGTCTCAGAGAGATTCCTATGGACAAAAAAAGCATTCGTACTTATCCTCAAGGAACTCTGGCGGCTCATGTTCTCGGGTACTATAATTTTGATGCTGATGTAGCTTCCGGTATCGAGTTGACCGCGAAGGACAAGTTAGAGAATGTTTCAAAAGCTTCTGATTTGGAGGTTACTCCTAAAGGAAAAGTTATTTATAATATTTCTACTGATCCGATTGCTGCGACAAAGCCGGTTAAAGGACAAGATGTTACACTTACTATTGATGCTGCGGTGCAGCATGTATGTGAAAAAGCACTAATGAAATCTATTCAAAAATTTAAAGCTTTGAGAGGCGCCGTTATTGTGACTAATCCCAAAACCGGAGAGGTTCTCGCTTATGCGGTTTATCCGTATTTTGATCCGAATAATTTTAAAACTGCTACAAGTTTTCAAACAAAAAATTGGACTTTGACGGATGTTTTTCCTCCCGGTTCTACTTTTAAAACAATTACTGTTGCTTCAGCCATGGAACTCGGCAGGATTAACAGATATACAAAAGTGAATGATACCGGTAAAATTAAGGTAGGTTGGTGGACTATTAAAAATTACGATTATAACCGGCATCCCAATCCGGGTATAATTGATTTGGTTTATTTGTTTGAACATTCAAGCAATGTAGGTTCGGTACTTGTTGCTCAGATGATGGATAAAAATGAGTATTACGGAATGCTTAAAAAATTTGGTTTTGGGGAAAAAACCGGAATTGATTTACCGGGAGAATCTGTAGGGATTTTAAAGCCGGCTTCTAAATGGGATACATCAGACCATGCGTCTATGGGATACGGTTATGGTTCGTCTGTGACAGCTATTCAAATGGTTGCGGCTGTTTCCGCTATTGCAAACGGCGGAACCTGGATAACTCCGCATGTCATTAAATATTCTCCGGAAGAAGAAGCTATAAAAATTAAAAAGGTTCAGGTTATGACTCCTGAACATGCCCGTATTATCACAGAACTTTTAACAGAAGCTATTAACAGAGGCAGAACAGCTGTTAAGATGGATAACTTTAATGTTGCAGCTAAAACAGGAACATCAATTAAACCAAAAGAAAATGGTGCGGGTTATACAAATAAACTTTATACATCTATTGTTGGTTATCTGCCGTCATCAGATCCGCAAGTTTTAATATATGTAATAGTTGATTCCGCTCAAGGCGGCGAGATATGGGGAAATACGGTTGCAACACCTATTTTTAAAGAGATTGCTACTCAGATTACTCATATATTAAATTTACAGCCGGATAAAGTCGGAAATAAAATATTTAATCTAAAAACAGACAATTAATGAGGTGAGTATGAGACTTATAAATCTAATAAACGAAATAGATTACATCGAACTTGTAAATCTCGAGGATATGGCGTATGAAATAGAAGGGATTTCTTATAATTCTAAAAAAGCTAAACCGAATGATATATTTATATGTTTGCCGGGAGAACATGTTGACGGTCATGAATATGCAGAAGAAGCTGCTGCTAACGGCGCAGTCGTATTTGTGGTAGAAAGAAGACTAAATGCGGATTTGCCCCAAATTGTAGTATCTTCAAGTGAAGAAATGATTGCCCGAATTTCAAGTTTGTTTTACGGGAATCCGTCCTCAAAGCTTAATATTATAGGTGTCACAGGAACTAACGGTAAAACAACGGTTACACATCTTATTCAAAAATTATACGAAGAAAACGACCGGAAATGTGCACTTATAGGTACTCTGGGACATAAATTCTCAAGTGATGATTCGTATCGTGACGCAAAGCATACGACACCTCAGGCACCTGAATTACAAGAACTCTTGTACACCATTAATGAAAAATGCATTGATAATGTTGTTATGGAAGTAAGTTCGCATTCGCTTGTTCAGCATAGAGTTGATTATGTTGATTTTAACGGTGCTGTTTTAACTAATCTGACACAAGACCATTTAGATTTTCATATAACTATGGGAAATTATTTCCAAGCTAAAGCTATACTTTTTGCGGAGCTTGTTGCGGGCGATTTTGCAGTTATTAATCTTGATGATAATTATGCTGAAAGTTTTCTCGGAGTTATATCTCCTACTGTAAGTGTTTATACTTACGGTATTAACAGAAAAGCGGATGTTATGGCAAAAAATATAGTTTTTGAACATGACGGTGCAGCTTTTACATGTGTTGTGCAGGGCAGAGAGTATAAAACTAAACTCGTTATGAACGGTATGTTTTCTGTATATAATTTTTTGGCAGCTATTGCAGCGGCATTTGCACTGGGTTTTGATATCGAAAAATCTATCAGAGTTTTAGAAAAAATTCCGGGAGTTGCAGGAAGATTTGAGATTGTAGTTAACAAGCCGGCGGTAATTGT
>CALUTN010000151.1 GCA_944323665.1 Candidatus Gastranaerophilales bacterium
GTATCTCACTGAAATTCTGCAAATCTCAATCTATCCGTACAGTCCAGAAAAAGTCCAGTTTCCCAGTTTGATTTTTTGGGTAAACTTAATTTTCCGACCCGGAAACTCCCACACAAAGCCAACTTTACCAAAATAATCTATCTATCCGTACAAATCAAACTGGACAAAAAAATACATTATTGCAGCAATTTTCATATTAACCCCTTACTAAATAAATCATATATCTGTCCTTTATTTACCTATTCATTAATCCCCCGAAATCCAAATAAAAAACGGAGAAGGAGGGATTCGAACCCTCGAGGCAGATTACTCCACCTAACACCTTAGCAGGGTGCCGCCTTAAGCCTACTCGGCCACTTCTCCAGACGCAACTCAATCATATCATAAACATCTTTATTTTTCAAAGTCTTTTTTAGTTGTATAATCTTCTTATCAAGGAGGGTATTTATTATGGGTATTAAAATTGCAGATAAAGAATTTTCATCCAGATTAATGATTGGTTCCGGTAAATATAGTTCATACGAGATTATGGAACAAGCCTTGAAAGCTTCCGACGCCGATATTATTACGGTAGCTATAAGAAGAGTCGATATGAAAGCCCCGGGACACGAAAATATCCTGGAACATATTGATACATCCAAATATTGGATTCTTCCTAATACAGCCGGCTGTGCTACCGTTGATGAAGCTTTGCGAGTAGCGCGACTTTCCCGCGCGATGGGTATTAACAACTGGATTAAGCTCGAGGTTATTCCTGACCCTAAATACCTCATGCCTGACCCAATCGCAACTCTTGAAGCTGCTAAAATCTTAATTGACGAAGGGTTTGTTGTTTTACCTTACATAAATCCGGATCCTGTATTGGCTAAAAGACTTGAAGAAATAGGCTGCGCTACTGTTATGCCGCTTGCTTCCCCAATCGGTACAGGGCAAGGGGTTAAAACTCTTGAAAATATTAAAATAATTATTGAACAAGCTCAAGTTCCGGTTGTCGTCGATGCGGGACTTGGAGTCCCATCCGAAGCCTCTCTTGTTATGGAACAAGGAGCTGACTTCTGTCTTGTTAATACTGCAATAGCTCAAGCTCAAGACCCTGTTAAAATGGCAGAAGCATTTAAACTCGGTGTGCAAGCAGGACGCGCTGCTTACGAAGCCGGAAGAATACCTGTGAAAGCATTTGCCAGTGCTTCATCTCCTCTTGTTAATATTGTAGGTAAGAATTAAAGTTAATAAAATAATGGGCGCGTGTTTTGATACCAAAACACGCGCCCATTCATGCTCTCAACCATCTTACTTAATCGTCAGTCCCCATTACTTCACGGCTTGCAGTTTTACCTCTATTCCGGATTCCTGATTTACAGTTACTGCATTTGAAATTGCCATGGCTCTTCGTTTTTTGGCTCCTCTTAATATAAATTCAACGCCACTGAATGTATTATTTGTGGGGTTAGCAATCTTTTTTAACATATCCTGCTTAATCCTTTCTGGTAAATGTATCGTCCGTATTATACTTATCGGCAAATTTTTGAAAAACTTTAGGATTTTTACAGAAATGTTTACAAAGTTTTACAAATCCAAACTCTTTTTATAAACCTCATTCTTATTCAGCCCGAAAAGAGTGGATAATATAACGGAAATCTCTTTATCCTTGAACCCTTTCGTCTTTAATTCCTGTATTTTATGTATAACTTGAGTATCCTCAAAAGATTGTTCGGCAAATATCATACAAACAATTTCCCCTTTTATTCCTGATTTAAAATACTCAATAATTTCACTTACCGGTCCTGTCTTAATTTCTTCAAAAAGCTTAGACAATTCTCTTCCCAAAGCAGCTATGGCATTAGGTCTTGCAGATTCAATAAATTCTAAGGTTTTAATTATTCTCTCCGGTGAATCATAGAACACGAGATTCCTGTCAGAATATTTAACCGCAAGTTCTTTAATCTGCTTTTCAGTTCTCGGGATAAATCCTATAAAAGTAAACTCTTCACCTTCTCTTGGAACCTGTGAAAGAAACGTGGTAACAGCACATGCCCCGGGAAGAGATGTAAAAGTTATATTATTTTTTAGAAGTTCTTGTATCAAAACCCCTCCGGGGTCACAAATCATTGGAGTCCCTGCATCTGATACAAGGGCAATTTTTTTCCCGTCCCGGAGTTCTTTTAAAAAGAACTCAACCCGCTCACGTTCATTATACTTGTGATATGAAATGCATTTTGTCCTAATATCATAATGATATAGCAGCTTTTGGGTAACTCGTGTATCTTCGCATGCAATTAAATCAACAGATTTCAAGATTTCTACAGCTCTATAAGTAATATCCTGAATATTTCCTATTGGAGTAGGTACTATATAAAACTGAAACTCTCTTGTCATATATACTCCTGTGTGTTACTGTTCCCAGTCAGTTTTTTCAAGAAATGTCTTAACAGCACCTTCCAGGTTATTCGGAGTTTCAAGCGATGTCTCGCCTTCCGGTGTTTTAACCTGATTTAATATCTTTTCTCTAATCCTGTTATACAGACTCAAGATAAAAAAGATTAAAAGCGAAGAGATAACTACACCACCCATAGCAGCAAGAAATTTTTTAGCAATTTTTCTTCTGCTTATTGGCTGCTTAAAGGTTTCTGCCTCAGCAGACGGGTTTTGTACAGCTTGTGTATTGTTTTTAACTGCAGATTCTGACTGCTGTGCTGCAGGAACAGTTTGTTCAACCTGAGATTCTGCTTGTTGCGGCTGATTGAGGATATTTGAATAAATATCCTCAGCCATAACGCTTGTCGGCATTATTAAACATAATGCCAAAACTATAGAAAAAATCTTATTCTTCTGCATTTTTAGCACTCTTTTTTGTAGTTCTTGATTTTCTTTGAGTATTCCTGTTAGGTCTTCTTGAACGTGTTTTTTTAGGTTTTTCTTCTGTTGTTTCTTCAGCAGCTGATTCTTCCGGAACTTCTGCCTTAACCTCTTCTTGTTCAGCAGGAACCGGGATTACAGGTTCTATTTCCGCCCCTTCAGTAATAACTGTTTGAGCTAAATCAGGTGAAGAAACTTCTTCTTTGACTTTTCTTTTATCAAACTTAGGTTTTCTTGAGTTTTTCTTTCTTGTTTCTTTTTCCTGTTTAATTTCGTTTATAGCTTCCTGAGCCTCAACAGAAGGGTTAGACGTTTGTTCAAGTTTTTCTTCCTGAACCGGTGTTTCAATCGGTGCTACCTCTTCCGGCTTGTTCTGATTATTAAACTTGTTAAATTTGTTATTCTTTCTGTTGCTTACAGGAAGCTTAAGCTTAGCGGCTTTTGCTCTGTATTCGCCTTCAGATGTTGCGGAGGCAAACTTAATATCTTCCATAATATATCCGTTCCCCTGGCAGTGAGGGCATCTTTTTGCAAATATTTCGCTGATTGCCTGTCCCTGACGATGACGGGTCATTTCAACAAGACCCAAGTCAGAAAGCTGCCCGACTTGAGGTTTAGCTTTATCCTGCTCCATTGCCATTTCAAGCTCTTCCATCATTGTAAGCTTATCAACACGGGAGGTCATATCAATAAAGTCGATAATAATCATACCGCCGATATTTCTTAACTTTAACTGTCTTGCAATTTCGTGAACCGCTTCAATATTAGTTTTAAGTATAGTTTCATCTTGAGTTGCAGAGTTTGTGAATTTACC
>CALUTN010000152.1 GCA_944323665.1 Candidatus Gastranaerophilales bacterium
TCTTGTATTGCAAAATAAAATTCTATATAATATAATCAACATATGTTCAAAATAATTTGCATGTGTTTTGTATTGCGGAGAAAATATGTCAAGGCTGACAAAATTTTTGGAAAATGAATTAGACAGAATAAATGATTATTTAGGTATGGCGAAGGGGAACCTGACAGTAGTTTCAGAGTTATGTGAAAACAGATTGAGTCAGATTTCACCTGCCCTTGATTCAAACGAATGTCAGGTCGTTGATTATCTTAATAAAGAACTGATACTGCTTAGCATAAAAATAAGTGAGTCGAAGCAAATAATTTCCAATTTTAAGAATTACTATCACAATCTTGAGACACCCATAGAATTGAATAAATAAAGGGCAGCTCTTGCCGCCCTTTACCGCAGGGATTCCGGAGACGAACGTGAATCATCTCCTGACGGCTATGTGCTCGTAAATCCGGGCGGCGTGTTTTATATATTTAAAATTTTCCTTAAACTCCTTTCGGTTCTCATATTTAATATATAAGAACTAACGGAAAGAATCATTGGAAAATCGGAGGATTTTCTATAATACCCGCCTCGCTAGTTTATTATTCTTCTATCACTCCGGCGGTTTTACCATACCTTCTTATTGTTGAATTTAAGAGATTTTCGTGATGTTTGTCACGATAAATCTGGCATAAGAGTTTATAAGCATGCTTATTATAAGGATTTTCTCTTAAAATATCCTCAAGCTGTTGAACGGCCGTGTTAGAGCGTTTTGTATAGTAGTTAATCAACGCGGGCAGAGTAATTGTTAAATCATTTTCATCAGTAGCCCATGCGATATCGGCACAACTTCTGGCGTTGTCAAATTCTTCCGCATCCAAGTACATAACCGCAACTTCGTAATAAACTTCGGACTTACTCCTTCTGTCGGTTTTTAATTGTGCGACCGCTTCGTACTCATGAGCGGCTTTGTCATATTCGGCTTTTTTTCTATATTGCTCAGCCAGCGCAAGATGCGTATCCACATCTCCGGCCGGAACTTCGCTTAAATCGGTGTTATCATTAACCGGAACATTTAATGTTGCTAAAACTTCCGAGGATGTCATTAATTCTGATTTTTCTTCAGAAGTTAACTCTTTGTTTGTTATATCGGGTACAACTGAATATAAAAGCCCCAATGTTTTTAAATCTCTGGGAGTTATTTCAGTATTAAATTTTGTGCCGACAGGGTACATTACATCATATATACTCGGACTTTTTGCCTGGAGGCCCAGAGAATGCCCTATTTCCTGAAGTGCTGAAGAGAACAATTGCTTAGAATCATGAGTATGTCCTTTTATATCAGTTTTGTGGAAAACTATAACTGAATCGGTTATTAGATTTCCGTTGACAGAAAAAGAATGCAATCCGATAGATTCTTTGTTTTCATCAGTATCTTTAAAATAGCACTTTGTGTCAGCTTCTGAAGGAGATTCAACAAACTCAAATCTTACAAGTCCCTCACTGGCTCTTTGCCAGGTCAGGTATGCACTCATTACCACTTCTCTGTAATAATCAGGCAAATCAGGGGAATCTTGTATATAAACTTTTAGAGGAAATGTTGATTTATTCCATCTTACGAGTTTGCCGTTTTTTACAACCTCTCTAAAATAACTGTCTATTACGGCGGCTTTTACTGTTTTTTCACTCATAGACTTATCATAGCCGAGTGTTATTGCAGAAATGGTTTTAAATTCAAATTCCGGCACACTCAAATTAATGTTACTTTTCGCACACACTAAGGACACAGCTCCGGCAGCAATCAGGGCGGTATAAATAACTATCTTTTTCATTGGCTTTTTTAAACCTCATACACTATTACTTAAAGTATTATACTATATATTGTATAAATTTACAATTATAATAATACTTGAAAGACCATGGATTTTTATGCTAAACTCTTATTTGTTAAGGAGGGTATATGCACGAATATGTTTTTAAGATAAAAAAAGGGGATGTTGAAATAGAACTTAAATCAGATGATTTAGAATTTGTTGAAGAGCAGCTTGGCAAATGGCGCGAAGAACTTCTTCAACAAAAATAGTACAGGTTTAATCTATGGCGGTATACAAACTAAAGATAACAAAAGACTGTTATGAGCTAAATTTGCGTACTTCTGACAGGGAAATGATGGCAGGTGAGCTGGGTCGCTGGATTGATTCAGCTTCCGAATATGCTAAGGTTTTGCGTGCAAAAGAATGTAAGGAGCTGGTAAATTCTCAAATTAGAGAAGAAGAGGAGCGAACCCGTAAGAATATAGAAGAGCAAATTTCAAGATACCCGGCAAACGATTTTCCGTCAGCAGAAGAAATAAAAAAACAAACATATTCAGAATCTGAATTGGCAGAGGTTAGTAATATTCCGAAAATGGAGATTCCGCAAAGAACAATTTCTTCTGAAAAGGCGGACACTACAGACGGAGTATTTGACAAAATACTTGAAAAGTCTCTTAATAATCCGTATTCCGAAATGGATGTAAAAGTAGCTCCATCTATAAAAAAAGATAAGGCTTTTATAAACTACATAACAAGCAGAAGAATTGAACGGAAAACAGATTATTTGCTGCTTACCGCATATTATCTGACCCAATATGAGCAAAAACCCAGGTTTACGCTTAAGCAGCTTAATGCGAAACTGATGCAGAATATAGCCGTGATTATTGATCACAGTGTTTTACAGGAAGCCATAAACAGAGATTATATAGAATGTTTGCCGGATTTGACGGGACTGGTCGGGGCAAATGAATACCGGCTTACGTCATACGGCGAGAAGGTGCTTCTGGATGCCTAGGGTTGCTGTTGCACTATCCGGCGGGTTGGACAGTGCCGTGACAGCCTTGCTCCTTAAAGAACAGGGCCGTGATGTTATTGGGGTGACTGCTAAAACTGTTCATTCCGGAGAAGCTGATATTGTTACGGAAAATGCAAAGAAGGTTGCCGATAAGTTACAGATAGAACACTTTACCATAGATGTCAGCAGAGAATTTGATGACAGAGTTATTAAATATTTTGTAAATTCTTATAAAAACGGATTAACTCCAAATCCATGTGTTATGTGTAATAAGTATATAAAATGGGGAATTCTGCATGACTATGCAATAAACAACCTGAATGCGGATTTTATTGCAACGGGTC
Source organism: Candidatus Gastranaerophilales bacterium (assembly GCA_944323665.1). Classification (GTDB taxonomy): domain Bacteria; phylum Cyanobacteriota; class Vampirovibrionia; order Gastranaerophilales; family Gastranaerophilaceae; genus CAG-196. The sequence continues at coordinate 3,147 of CALUTN010000152.1, forward strand.
ATTATGCGAATGTAAGGGAAATCGACGGCATTTTTAAACTTTATCCGGCTTCGGATGAGCACAAAGACCAGCTCTATTTCTTGTTTTTACTGGATCAGGAAAAACTTTCCAAAACATTATTTCCTCTTTCCGGATACAAAAAATCTGAAGTGCGGGAAATTGCATATAAATATAATTTGCCTCCGAAATCAGCAAGAGAAAGTCAGGACATCTGTTTCATAAAAGCTCCGATGACGACAAAAAAATATTTGAATAATTTGTTTTCTCCGGTTGAAGGTTTTTTTATAGAAAAGAAAACCGGTAAAATACTTGGAAAACACAACGGATTCTGGCAGTATACAATCGGACAAAGAAAAGGTATAGGAATAGCGGCTTCCGAAGCGTTATATGTAACGGCTATTGATGCTTTGAAAAATATTGTTTATGTAGGCTACAGGGATGAATTATTTTCAGACAGCATTATGTTGGAAAAAATAAATTGGACTTATCCCAATAAAGAAAATATTTTCGATGCCATTGTTA
>CALUTN010000153.1 GCA_944323665.1 Candidatus Gastranaerophilales bacterium
CCCCCTCTGAAATAAATGCGTATATGGAGCTTGTCCTCGCTAATATTGAGGATGTCGTTGATCCGGCTAATCTTTCCCTCTCCGGTTGGTCCGGAGTTAATAGTAGTTACACTCTGACTCTTGGCGGTAAATTAGATTTGACACCTTCTGTTGAAATAATGAATGGAAGTACTCCTATTGATGCCAGCAGAATAACATATAGTGCTTCTGTAGTAAGCGGCGGCGGTTCTGTATCAATTAACGAAGATACCGGTAAAATGACAGTTACAGGCAGAACAAGCGAAGGTTCAATGAAGATAGAAATTTATGCAATGGTTGATGGTGTTCAAGTTGGCGAACCAAAAACTATAACTATCAATTGTGAATTTACATTAACTTCACTGTTTGATCAGGTAGCAGCCTGGGGTGGTGTATCAGAACATCTTGAGGTCTATGGCGCAGGTAAGGATGGTGGACAGATTACAGGCTTCTCTTTTGCTGACCTGTATAATAATGATGCAGTTATACAATTGCATCACGTAAAATCTGTTAATGCTGCTAAATGGGGAGAGCAGAAAGAAACTGTCGATTCCAGATTACGAGAACTTGGTGGATACATCGCCACTGCTCTTGCTGGTGCTGGTTTAGATAAAGACATTCTTGACACTGCTGTCTATAATGTTGTCAATACTCTTGTTTCAAAGGGAAGCACAGGGATAAAGATTGGCAACTACTGGAAGAATTCGGATGAAACTAAAGAGACTGCAAATGCTATTCGCAGTGGTAATGCTAGCTATGATAATGTAATTGTTGCTGGTACAGATTACTCCGGTATTAATGAAACATCTTATCAAATCTCATTTAAGGATTTTGTAGACTTAATTTTAGCAGAATATGAAAAACTTGGTGGTGAATATGCAATTTCCACAGCTGAATAATCACAAAAATATAAAAAACCGGGGAACGATATATCGCTCCCCGGTTCTGTTACACTTATATAAACCTTACTAGGCTATTTCAACCTGAGACTTTTTTGGCATCGGTATTAACTCCGCGTGCTCGGCTGATAAATCACCTTTTGTTTCGGTTTTTTCTTCTTCTTTTTCTACCATTTCTTTTGTAATGGTAAATTTCTTGATACTTGAATCTGACGGTATATCATACATAACATCCAGCATCAATTCTTCTACAATTGATTTCAATGCTCTTGCTCCGGTTTTACGTTTTATAGCCTTTTTGGCTATCAAGTCAACAGCTTCCGGCTCAAAATCAAGTTCAACACCGTCCATTTCAAGCAGACATTTGTACTGTTTGAGTACCGCATTCTTCGGCTCTGTCAGAATCATTTTTAATGTAGCTTCATCAAGGGCATCAAGGACTGCATAAACAGGAATTCTACCGATAAATTCAGGTATTAAACCAAACTTAAGCAAGTCTTCCGGCTGCAATTTCTTCAATAATTTAGCTGCAGCCTGTTCCTTCTCTGCTTGAGTTGGAGCAGTTTTTCCAAAACCAATTGAAGAACCGTCTTTAACCCTGTGTTCAATAATTTTATCCAAATCTACGAAGGCACCGCCTACAATAAATAGAATATTACTTGTATCTATCTGTATAAATTCTTGCTGAGGATGTTTTCTGCCTCCTTGCGGCGGTACATTTGCAACAGTTCCTTCAATCAGCTTTAATAATGCCTGTTGTACGCCTTCGCCGGAAACATCTCTTGTAATTGAGGTGTTTTCAGACTTTCTTGCAATTTTATCGATTTCATCAATATAAATTATGCCTTTTTCTGCTTTTTTAGCGTCATAATCAGCATTTTGATAAAGTCTTAAAAGAATGTTTTCAACATCATCACCAACGTATCCTGCCTCTGTCAGGGTTGTTGCATCAGCTACTGCAAAAGGCACATCAAGCATTTTGGCAAGGGTTTGTGCCAAAAGGGTCTTACCACTTCCGGTAGGACCTACCAGAAGTATATTTGATTTTTGAATTTCAACACCTTTATCATCACCCTTTTTATTATGTCTTAGTCGTTTGTAGTGATTGTATACCGCAACTGATAAGACTTTTTTTGCATCATCCTGCCCCACAATATGCTGATCAAGATATGCTTTTATTTCGTGAGGCTTGGGAATAGGTTTGTTCTCTATATCAGCGGTTTCTGTTTTGGAATCCTTGTCTTTTTCTTTAGCCTCAAAAAATTCTTCATCAAGGATTTCATTACAAAGTTCCACACACTCATCGCAAATGAAAACATCAGGTCCTGCAATCAGTTTTTTTACCTGATCTTGTGTTTTACCGCAAAATGAACATTTTAATCTGTCGTTTGATGACATAATATCTCCAATAATTTATAATTCGGCTTTATTATGACTCGTCCTTTGTAATAACTTTATCAATCATACCGTATTCAAGAGCTTCTTGAGGAGTCATAATATAGTCTCTGTCAGTATCTTTTTCAATCTTTTTCAATGATTGCCCTGTGTTAGCCGCAAGGATTTCATTTAAAGATTTCTTAATTCTTAAGATTTCCTGAGCTTGGATTTCGATATCGGTTGCTTGTCCCTGCGCACCGCCTAAAGGCTGGTGAATAAGGACTCTTGAATGAGGGAGAGCCATTCTCTTACCTTTTGCACCGCTTGAAAGCAGGAATGCACCCATCGATGCGGCTTGTCCCAGACAAATTGTGCATACATCGGCTCTTATGTGCTGCATCGTGTCATATATTGCAAATCCTGCAGTAACGCTTCCTCCCGGTGAATTAATATATAACATAATATCTTTTTCCGGGTTTTCGCTATCCAAAAGAAGAAGCTGTGCAACAATAAGGTTTGCAACCATATCGTCTACTGGTGTGCCTAAAAATATGATTCTTTCTCTTAACAATCTTGAGAAAATATCAAAAGACCTTTCGCCTCTGCTTGATTGTTCTATTACTACAGGTACAAAACTCATCTTTTATTTCCTTTCTACAAATATTAAATGACACCTTAATTATACATTAGACATCCGATTTAACAATAATGAATTTGTATGATATTGGGCATAATACATTATAACACGGAATAAATGTTTTTTACATAAAATGTAGAATTTTATATTAATTTAATCATTTGTACTTTTCTTTTTCTTTATTTGCGAAGCAAAGAAAAAGAAAAGTACGAAAAGAAAAAGAAAACACGCACTGTTTCCAATGCCCTGCGGGCATCATAAGGGTTGTGCTGCGCACAATCTCTTACGCTCGCTATTGTACCTTGCAGGAACACGCTCGCGAAAAAAGGATGTGTTTCACCCTCTCCTATGGGAGAGAGTTGGGGTGAGGAAATTAGCCCCTCCCTGATTCCTAAGCTCACACCGTTCGCTAAAGAATCCTGCCCTCCCCTCCTTCCGCTTACGTTCCCCGGAGAGGGGTTGTAAACTGGCATTTTTCGGTAGAAAAATGCAGCAGCCTGTGTTTCTTTTTTCTTTTGGGACTTTTCTTTTTTCTTGCATCTAAATTAAGAAAAAAGAAAAGTCCAATCAATATTAAACTAATAAGATTTCTTATTCTTTATAATAAAGTTTGGAATGTCTTTAGCCCTAATAATAAAAATAATACATTTTATGTA
>CALUTN010000154.1 GCA_944323665.1 Candidatus Gastranaerophilales bacterium
TTTGAAATCTTGCAAATTATCTTGGAGGGCTCTATAAGATTCATCCGAAGACAATATCAGCTTATTTGTTCTTGTACTTATACTTACAAGATCTTCTGATAAATCTTCAATATCTTTCTTACCCGGCATATCTGATTTTATTGTTTCTACAAGTTTATAGACTTTATCTGTAGAAGAAATTAACTCACTAAATTCCTTTTCGTGGTTATTTCCCTTCATTTCGTTGAGAACAAGCCGCAGATTAGCAATATCTGACTCTAAATCTTGTAAACTGTAAACATAATCAATATCACCTTCGGAAGATATAACTGAATTTATTTTTTCATTGAGATTATCAAGATCATTTTTGATCGAACCTATTTTATTATCCAGTTCAACTACATTTTCATTTATATTTTCCACCGTATCAGCGGATGTTACAATGTGGCTCAAAATTGTAATAAGCTCATTGTGTTTATCCTGTATGAAATCAAGAATTTCCTCCTGTTCGGTTACAAATGATATTTGATTAAATACATTCAAAAATTGTGTTATAATATCAGACTTGAATTCTTTTAATCCAAGCTCAATTTTATTTTCAATATTTTGATTTTCCAGTTTTTCAGAAAAATCTTCAATTGATTTTAATACTGAATGCTTCAAAAGAGTATTTATTTCAGTCACATCAGGAAGATTGTTGCAACACAGTTCACTTATATCTTCAATATAGCTTAGTTGTTCGTTGACCAAATCCTCAAGCCCGGATATTTGATTGTTAATTGAAGACTGAAAAGCTTCATCAAAAGATTTACTTGAAATTTGAGATTGTAAATTTTCAAAACAAGCCTGTAATTTATCAATCTGGGCCTCTGCTGATGCATTAGAAGCCTTAATTGCATCGGAAAGTTCCGACAATTTTTCTTCTATCCCGGCCCTTGTCTCTCTAAAATCGTTCAATATTTCACTTACCGATTTTTCAATCTTATCAAACGAATCACCATACTTATTTGATATTAGTTTAATTTCTTCATACTTATCAACAACAGTATCAATAAACTTCTTGTCGAACAAGGCAAGCTTATCTTCTATGCTCTTCCTGTCATCTGCTATTAAATTTCCTATATCAGTCAAATTCTTGCTGATAAACTCTTCAATTCTGTCGTTAAGTGACTCTATTGAAGAATTAATCAAAAGTTCTACCGCAACTTTGTAATCTGCAAGATCTGATTTGAATACATTTGTATCGAGCAGTTTGTTTAAATTAGATATCATCTTTTCTACCGAACCTGCCATCTCCGTCTTGAGATTATCTAATTTACCAAGCATTACAGATGTATCAGTCTTAATGTCGAAAAATGATTTTAAATCTTCTATATTGTTATAAATTTGTGTACTTACAATATCTTCAATCTGAGAGGTTAGCTTCACAGCCTCATCTGTCTGAGATTTTTTCAGTATATCAAATTGATCGATTAATTCACCGATAATTACATCTGTTTCCTTTTCAACATCCTGAGAAATCGACTTTAATTCTTTATTTAAAAATTCAACGAGCAAATCTTTGCAAGAAATAACAGTTTGTTTTTCCGCTTCCAGCTGTTCGGTCAAGTGATTTACGTAAGAATCAATCGTTTGCAGCTCTCCTGCAGAAATTTCAGCACTTGTGGCAAGAAGAGTGTTAACTTTTTCTTCCAGGGAATCCTGCAGATCAACAAGCAATGATTTATTGCTATCAACAAGGTTAGAAAGGTTTATTATATCCGCTTTCGCACCGTTAACATAATTCGTTTGTTCTTTAAGATTATTATCAAGGGTTTTGACCATCGTCAGAATATCGCTACCCCGGTTCATTATTTTTTCTTGGTTTTCTTTTAACTCTTCGGTAATGTTTCTTGAATTATTAATTACACCGTCAATATGTTGAACAAGCTGTTGACTGCGCTCTACTGCACAAGAATCCGTATCCTTCAGGAAATCAAGGATATTTTTACTCTGCTGCATTAGTTCGGAATTTCTCTCAACTGCTGCACCATCAACAGACTTAAGTGTATCTAAAATATTTTGCGTATGAAGCAACACATCTTCATGCTGCTCTTCTGTTCGATTAGCAAGCGTCTCAACCAGCACCCCGTTGTTAGCGGTCATGTGGGTTAAAACCGAAATGTCAGCGGCAGAAGTCTTCGCGGAATTATACTGATCTTCCAAAACAGATTTAACTTCAGACATTGATGAAGCCAGGTCTAACATTCTGGCAGAATTCAAATCCGATAGGTCTCTTATACTGTTTTTTACAGAATTAATACCTGTTGATACAGTATCCTGCATTGCATTTATTTTTAAATCAACATTATTTTTAATATTGTCAACGGAAGTTTCAATACGGGTCAGTTTGGATCCGTTTTCATCGGCTAAAACCTTTAAATTATTTCCCAAACCCGAAATTCCCTTATCAAAGGAAGTAGTTAAATCTCCTAAATCTTCATCAAAATGATTAACCAGATTATTGAGAGCAGCAACAGTCTCTGCTATCTTTTTAGAATTTTCCTCGGCATAAGCTTTTAGACTCTCCTTTATAGCTGTATGATTATCTGCCAATGCATTTTGCAAGTTGTTATAGTTTACATCTGAAACACTCAATGCGCTACCTATGAGATTTTCTATACCTTGAACCATCTGAGCGTTATCATCAACAAGCCCCTTTATTGTGTTTTCTATACTGCCAAGTACTGCATTAACAGCATTTGAAACATTTTTAATATTAGAACTCAAATCTGCATGTTTAGCTGCCGCATCCTGAGCCTGAACCTCTTTGACAGAGCTAATGTATTTGGCAATACTATCCAGTTGAATTTTTAAATCCTGAGTCAATACCTGATTATTAGACTCAATATTTTTTACAAATTCACTTAAACTTGATTTTAAATCTGTTAAATCGGCAAAATTTCCTCTCAATGTCGTCTGCAGTTGATTAAAGTTTTGATCAGAAACGTTTAATACATTTGTTAACGCATTAACAACATCCGCCGACAGCTTATTATTATTTTCTGTAATGGAGTTCAAATTTGCCTCAATATTCGCAAGAGATAAACTTAACGAATCAGAAACAGTTTTGATGTTAGCATTCAGTTCCTCTTGCTTTACAGATGCTTCTTGCGACTGAACTTCTCTGACAGAATTAATATATTTTGTTATGTCACTTAGCTGAGCCTTTAACTCCTGAGTAAGAAGCTGGTTATTTGTCTCAATATTTTTTGCAAATTCATTCAACTTTGTTTTCAAAGCGCAATAATCGACAGCTGTTAATTTAACATTGTCCTCAATAACAGATTTCAATGAAACAGCAATCTCATCAAGCTGTTTTAGATTATCATCTGCCTGCTCCTCAAAAATTCCTTTTATAGCGGAATTGATATCTGCAATTTTATTATATACAAACTCCGCCTGAGAGTCATTTTTAGATTGTAAGGCATCAAAAGACCTCTCAATGACAGCCTTGTATTCCTCCAGCTTTTCTGCAAATTTCTCCACCATGGAAACCATACCTCCCAAAATCCGGGCCGGGGCGGCTTCC
>CALUTN010000155.1 GCA_944323665.1 Candidatus Gastranaerophilales bacterium
TGAAAAGCCTTGTTTTTTCATCTTTCCTCACTTTCAAAAAGCAGATACATAATTTACCTTAAATACTTGTTATTCTTGTTTTTGCATTAATCTTGCAACACAATGGTAATTGTGTTGCAAGAAGGAGTGTGAATTAAATTATTTAACATTTCCCGGGTTGTTGTTTTACGTAAAGATTCTGCTTTGTTACTTAAACAAATGTTACATATTAGCAAATTAGCCATATATAATGTTTTTATAATATAAGAATGATTTAGATTTTAAGGCAAGTGTAGAAGTGAATATCTCCAATAATATGTATAGCTACGATGGAAATATTTATGTACCGAGAAGCGAAGGTGATGCACTGAAAGGATTTATCCTGGCGTCCGCGGCATCCTCTGCTATTATGGGAACCATGCCCTTATTTACAAAACCGTTTACCAGGCAAATTAAAAGAGAGCATGCTAATAATAGCTTATATAGAGATACCTTGATAAAAGCACTAGATGTTTCGGGACTGAGAGAAAAAGGAGTAAGAATTCTTGATACTCAATTTACACTTTCAGACAAGCTTATTGCGGATCCAAAACAAATAATTGATAAGGATATTAAGGCAGGTGTAAATGCTTGTTATATCCCGACAAGGAAAGTTGTTAAACTTAATGCGGACAAGGCTTGTATTTCCGGGTTCCATGAACTCGGACATGCAATGAATAATTTGAAGGGTAAGCTGAGCAACCTTCTACAAAAATGCCGATATCCTGGTTACACCCTAGCCGGTCTTATGGGTACTGTTGCACTGTTTTCTACCCCAAAACCTAAAGATGCACCCAAGAATCTTGAAGACCATGTTCGGGATAATTGCGGGAAAATCGCTTTTATTGCAATGCTTCCTACGGTGGCGGAAGAAGCTCTTGCAAGTCACAGAGGGATAAAGCTTGCTAAAAAAAGCGGTTTGGATAAGTCTTTAATCAAAAATCTTAAAAAATTCTACACAAAAGCTCTTCTGACTTATGCAGGCAATGCCGCTGCAACAGGTCTTGCAGTATTTGCTGCCGCTAAAATTACAGAGCATTTTACCAGACCTAAAAAAGTTAACGTTCAATCTTCTTTAGCACAGCCTCATTTTTATCAAGAAGTGTAATTGAGGTTCTTTCTCCGTTTTCGTAAGCGGCTTTTAAGATATTTACAAGTTCGTAATTACTGTTATAAACACTTTCCTTAGTCTTAACTCCGTCTGTATATTCGCTCATTACACTAATACCTTCCTGAGGGGTATAATAGGTAAATCTCGTAATATTTGCACCGTCATAGTTTATAGATACGCTCATTTTTGTGTTACCGTCCTCATCATAGAACACATGCTCTTTAAGATAATTTGTATCACTTTCCAGAGTTTCTCTAAGAACCGAAACGGTTTTACCTTTAGAATTTTTCATCTCATATTTAATATCAGCATCAGAAGAATAATCCCAAATCTCCGTAAACATAATCTTTCCGTTTTCATCACGTTTAATATGTTTTAAAGGTTTATAAGGTTCTGTAGATTTATCAAATTTCCAATCATCTTTATTTTTGGTGTCAGTGACCGCAAGAGCAGTTTCGCCATCCTCTCCGGAATATCCTGCAAAATAGCAATGAAGCGTTCCGTCCGGATTAATTTCCGCAAATTCTAAATCATGCCTGCTGTATGTGTTTTCACTATTTACAGGATTTTGAAAAATTATAAAAATTTTTCCGTCGTTCATCTTTAGAAGATAAAAACCCTGAGCTTTCTCAAGAAGCTCATCGACAGTATTTTTAATATTCTCCGGAAGCTCAGAAATTTCCATTATAGAAATCAATGGCAAATCATACGGCGTTTGCGAATATAAATCATAACTCTTCTTAATAGGGATAACAGGTTTTACAGTTTGTTTCGGCTCGGGTTTAGCTTCCTCTTTTTGTTTTACAGGTTCGGGAACTTGTTTTTCAACAACAGGCAAGGGTTTCTCTTCTTTGAAAGTATTATATTTAAAATAATACCAACCCGCCAAACCAAGTGCGATTATAATAACTAAGCTTGCTAATTTCTTACTCATAGTTACATTATAATACCTTTCTTACTTCAAGCAATACTAATGTTTACAAAGGTTAATTATTTATGATTTAAACTTCTTTTTCATGGTAAAATTTGAGACATGGATATGGATATTTTAGAAAAATTAAAGGGAGAAATTGTTGTGTCATCTCAGGCTGCACCTGATGAACCTCTTTATAAAGAAGAGTGTATGCTTGCTATGATGCAGTCCGTAGTTAACGGCGGCGCCGGTGGTTTGCGTGTTGCCGGAGCAAGAGATGTCAAAAATGCGAAAAAATATTTCCATATCCCTGTTATAGGACTAACCAAACCTGAAAAACTTCCTGAAAACTGGAAAAGTGTAGTGTATATAACTCCGACACTTAAAGAAGTTAATGAACTTATTCAAGCTGGAGCTGATATTATAGCTTTTGATGCTACTTTAAGAAAAAGAGAAAATACTATCGAAGAGATGATTTCAGCCATTCACAACTCTAAAAAACTTGCAATGGCTGATATTTCGACATTAGAAGAAGGAATAAATGCAGCAAATCTTGGTGCTGATATAATTTCAACCACTCTTGCCGGTTATACCGAACAATCTGGAGAACCGACAGAAGGACCTGATTTTGAGCTCCTTGAAAGGCTGGTTAAATCCGTATCCAAACCCGTTATTCTTGAAGGCAGAATATGGGAGCCGAAAGAAGTTAAAAAAGCGTTTGCACTCGGGGCATACTGTGTTGTAATAGGTTCTGCAATTACAAGACCTCAGCTTATTACAAAAAGATTTCTGGAGGGAAAATAAGAAAGATGAAAAAAGCTCTTGCATTTGACATAGGCGGAACCAAAATATACAGCACCATAATAGATGAAAAGGGTGAAATAATATCGGAAATTGATAAATTTTCCACCCCGAAAACCCTTGACGGAATAAAAGATGTATTAAAAAAACAAGTTTCCAAATACGAAGATAAAGTTGATTTAATTACAATTGCAACAGCAGGAGCTGTAAACAATGAGAATACCGCTGTTATAGGTTCTACAGGAAACCTTGTAAAAGGGTATTTTACTCTCGATTTTCAAAAACTCAGCAGCAAAAAAGTCTTTGTAGAAAACGATGCTAATTGTGCAGCCTGGGCAGAGTATAAAATCGGAGCTTCCAGAGGTACAGCCGTTTCTGTCATGCTGACTTTAGGCACAGGAGTAGGCGGCGGAATAATTATTAATAACAAGCTTCTCAAAGGAAAATCCGGTGCTGCCGGAGAAATGCATTTTAAAATGTATCCCGACAAACGCCGTAAGTGCACATGCGGGAGTTATGACTGCTTTGAGATATACGCATCCGGTACAGCCTTAAAACTTGATGCGGAAGAAGCATTAGAAACACATGATGTAACCACTTATGACGTTATTGCCGGACTCAAAAGCGGTGATAAAAAGATGACAGAGATATTTAACCGCTGGCAAAATGATA
>CALUTN010000156.1 GCA_944323665.1 Candidatus Gastranaerophilales bacterium
AAGAGGTTTGTTTGTAATGCTTAAAGGCCTTATTAACGGGGAACTTAAGATGTCAAAAAAACTTAACCGATATCTTGATTTGTGTTTAAAATGCGGAGCTTGTTTCCGTTTTTGTCCGAGCGGGATTAACGCTGTTGATATTATTGTTTCTGCTAAAGCCGAATATTTTAATACGAGTATAAGGCAAAAAATGCTTTCTTTTATACAAAAATACTTCATTTTTGGGCTGTTGGCAGATTTTTTCAACTTGTTTTCACCAAAAGCTAAAAGTAAAAAGTTTGAAAAAAAAGTGTTATACTTTGGCGGTTGCAGTGCAAAAATAAACGGAGATAAAGCTGTAGTAAAATTACTAAACAGTATCGGAATTGAGGTTATTAACCCGTCTTTTCCCTGCTGCGGTGTATCATTGTTTACAAGAGGTGATTTAAAAGGATTTAATGATAACATAGAAAAGTTTGTTAATATTTTAATAAAATATAATATAAAGGATATTGTAACAACGTGTGCAAGTTGTGAAAAATCATTGAAAGATTATTCAAAATGGGTTATTTCTGACAGTTCAAGAGAAATTCTTGAAAAAATAGATGTTCATAATATATATGAATACATAAGAATAAATAAATTAAAACCTGTATTAAAGAATCCGGTTAAAGTTACTTTTCACAAGCCTTGCAATATAAGTAATTATGAGGATATAGATTGGCTTTTGAATAATACTGAAAATCTTGAATACGTAAAAATGAGTGATTTTGATAAATGCTGCGGTTTAAACGGAATTTCTAAGCTCAGCGAGTATAAAATTATGAATAAGATTTTTGATGCTAAACGCCGAAATATATTAAATAGCGGTGTAAAATACGTATTAACATCCTGCTTGGGATGTGAAATTGCTCTTAAACTCTTTAGCCGAAATGCTTATAAAGTCTATGATTTGACAAGCTTTATTGCAAGCCGTATATGATTATATAGACCAGATGGTCTATGAAAATTCTAATCTCTTGATTGATGGCATGGGCATGTAAACCATGTACACTAAAAAGCAAGGGAGAGAGAGTATATTTATGAAGAGAGTATTGTTGTTTATCGGAATGTCTTTATCTGTGCTGTCGGTGTTTGCAGAGGATAATGTGCTGCAGACAATTGAAGTGGAGCCTGTTAAAGACACGTATAATATTGTTCTTATAGCTGATAAGGCGGTGAATATAAAGAAAGAAGTTATTGATTCTAATAAAATAACCCTTTCAATGAAAGATATAAGAGCCTCTAAAACACTTAATACTGTTTATAATAATGTTTCAAATGTTGATACGGTTATGGTCGAGCCACAAGGCAACGGAATCCGTATATTTTTCCAGGGAGAAAATGCTGCTGAATCGACAGTTACATTTGATTCTTTAGCGCCGGCTTTGCCAGCTCAAAATGAGACAAAGACCTTGAAATTAAATAATCCTATCGAAAGTTATGCACCTATTTACAAAGAAGATTATCAAACCGAAAAAACATCAGCTTTGTTTAAGAAATTAAAAGCATCACAGGCTGTAGAGTCTTTAAGAGAAACTGTTGATGAGTCAGACGCAGGTGATACGGCGAACAAGATTTTTTCTTTCGGTATAGTTGCATTGCTGGGATACTTTGTTTTGCGTCTCTTTAAACGTAAAGAGCCTGAAATGCAGATAGGATTAAGCCAGAGCTTGAATGAGAGAGAAATTAACATGTATAAGGGATTACAGCCATTAGCACAGCCGCCTGCTTCTTTGGAAAAACCTTTTACCACTGTTAATTACGGATTAAACGCTTACAAAAAAGAGACAAGAGACCCTTATGAAACACAGCCTCAGGAAATGCAATTTCATAATTCAAAATTAAGAAATTATGTTAATCCGCAGTCGGTACAGGATTACACGGCACGAACTGTAACAAGGCCTGTTTCTCCTCTTTCGCAGGCAGTAGCTCAGACTCAGCTTAAAAAACACACAACACCGGTTAACACTGCTCCGGTTAATCAATCAAATCCGAATATTGATAATCTTAAATTTTTAGAATCAATGACCGCTATTTATGAAAAAAGCGGACGGTACGATTTAGCTCGGGGTTTAAAGGCAAGTTTGAGCAAGAATAATATTCAGTAACAACAAATCTTTTTATAAAACTATACTATGTTAATTGGTACAAATCACACACTGTACCAATTTTTTTTATTTATCCCCTCTGAGTTTTTTCCAGATTGCTTTTATATGTTTTCCCTTTGAAAAAATAATATCTGCTAATATTGCAAGCTTTATGCCTAAAAGGATGAAAAAACATGTTTTTAGAATTTTGTTCCTTTTTGATTTATCGGGATTTATTCCGGTTCCGAAAGTTTTTGTTTTTCTCGTGTTTGAGGTAAAACTTAAATTTGATACAAAATATTGTTTGTATTTATTGTTGTTTTGAATGTTAATACTTTGAATCATAGATAACCTTTCAATATTATCTAAGTATTAAAAAAGAAAATATTGCTGTTTCTATGTGACTATTTTACTACAAATTTTAGATTTAACATAAAGTTTTGAATTATGTTAAAATTACTCTATGAGAATTTGTTTTATACCTATTGATAATCGTCCGGTCTGTTATAGTTTAGCGAAAGACATTTGTGCAATTGATAATGATATTGAATTACTTATGCCTTCACGCGAATGGTTAGGGGATTTGCAAAAGCCTGCTGACAGAGAAAAAATTCTGGATTGGATTGCGAATTTACCCGAGTCTGATTCAATTATATTATCTCTTGATACAGTTATATATGGAGGGCTTATTTCGTCGAGAAGAGGAGCAGAATCCCTTGAAGAATTGACTGATCGGATACAGAAGCTGAAAAGTGTTTTGCTTCAAAAGAAATCCAGAATATATGCTTTTTCCAGTATAATGCGAATTTCTAATAATAATTACAATGAAGAAGAGAAAGCTTATTGGTCAGAATGGGGCCAAAAGATTTTTGAATATTCATATAACAAACATAAATACGGTGAAGCATTAACTGATGTTCCTGCAGAGGTTCTGGATGATTATTTAAATACAAGAAAGCGTAATTTTGAAGTCAATAAGCTTTACCTCGACTGGCAAAAAAACGGTATTATTGATACGCTTATTTTCTCCAAGGATGATTGTGCGGAATATGGTTTGAATGTTATGGAGGCAAAGGCGTTAGAATTATCAGGCGGCAAGATTAAAACCGGTGCCGATGAGATTCCGCTGGTTCTGCTTTCGCGTGCAATCGCAAGAGAAATACGTGTTTATCCTGTTTATACAGAGCCCGAATACAAGGATTGTGTTTCAAATTATGAGGATATATCCATTGAAAAATCCGTGTTATCTCAGCTTGAATTGGGAGGTTTTAAAATAGCCGAATCTTGTGAAAAAGCAGATTTAATTCTTATAGTAAATAATTTTATTAAAAACCAGGGAGAGTTAGTCATGGGGTGGGGTACACTC
>CALUTN010000157.1 GCA_944323665.1 Candidatus Gastranaerophilales bacterium
CGATAATAGCTTCTGCTTCTAATCTCGGTATAGGTTTTACCCTTCTTGTTATAGTGATTGCAGCTTTAAACTTTATAATTGACTTTGATTTTATAGAGCAAGGGGCGCAGAGAATGCTCCCGAAAGATTTTGAATGGTATGGCGCTTTCGGTCTTATGGTAACCTTAGTTTGGCTTTACCTGGAGATATTAAGACTTCTTGCAAAACTTAATGACAGGTCATAGATTTTTAATTAAGCTTCTTTTATAATAAAAGAAGCTTAATTTTTAACAACGGAGGATGGAGTGTTGGCAGGTTTAATAATTTCATTTTTAGCAGGAGCCGTAATGTCGGGGATGGCTTGTTATATTGTTTATACAAGAAAAAACGCCAGAGTGCTGGAAGAACTTGTAAGACTTCAAACTGCGGCGGAAACTTCATCAAGCTTGCAGGAAATTATTAAACGGGACTTTGTTCAACTTGCTAATGAAACAATTAAAAGAGAGCAAGAGGATTTAAGGAAACAAAACCGTGAAACTCTTGAAGAAAAAATTCTTCCGCTGACTAAAGAACTTGGTGAATTTAAGGAGAAAGTAGAAAAATTTAACCTTTCCGGTGTTGAAAACACTACAAAAATTGTGGAACAAATCGGGAACCTTGAAAAGAATAATAAGATTATTGAAAAAGAAGCAAAGAATCTTGTGGAAGCTCTTACCAAAAATCAAAACACAAAAGGCTCATATGGGGAAAATCTTCTGGATACAATTCTTCAATCATGCGGGATGCAGGAAGGAATTCACTATACAAAGCAGTTTGTTACAAAATCTGCTAACCTTAAAGATGACGAACTTCATATCGTGCGTCCGGATGTCGTAATTAATCTTCCGAATAACAGACATTTGATTATTGATTCAAAAGTAACCTTAACAAGTTATCTGGATTATATTGAAGATAATTCTAAAATTAATGAATTCAAGAGCGAAGTAAAGAAAAGAATAGTTGATTTGGCTAATAAAAATTATCAAAATGCAGGAGACTTATCTCAGCCTGATTTTGTATTAATGTACATGCCGGTTGAATCTTCCGTTAATATTTTATATGAAGATTTAGATTTGATTAACCTTGCATACAAGTCAAATATTATAATAGTTGGCACATCTTCGCTTCTTACTACGATAAGACTCATAAATCAGCTTTTGGCGCAACAAAAACAATCAGAAAGTGTTAATAAAATAGTCAGCGCAGGAACAAACCTTTATGAAACATTTGTACAGTTTTGTGAGGATTTAACAGATGTTCAAAAAAGAATGGATGACGTTTCCTCCAAACTCACAAAAACAATTAATCGTTTTAGCAGAGGAAACAGAAATAAGCCGAGTTTGTTTTCACAGGTTAACGCATTGAAAGAATTTGGTATAAATTCACCTAAAGAAATTCCATCTTCCCTTCTGGAAGAGATTGAAGAGCCATTAATAATTGAAAAAGAAGAAAACGGAGTTCTGACAAATGACTAAAATTTTAGTTATAGATGATGATAAAGCAATAAATGAGTTAATAAAAGTTAATCTGGAATTGCAGGGCTATGAAGTATTTCAGGCATATAACGGAACGGACGGATATGCTCTGGCAAAACAGGAAGCACCCTCTTTGATAATTTTGGATGTTATGATGCCGGAAGTCGACGGCTTTACTGTTGCTCAAAGGATAAGACAGTGTCCAGAAATCGCTGACACACCGATTATTATGTTAACAGCTCTTGGAGAGCTGAATGATAAAGTTAACGGATTTAATATCGGAGTAGATGATTATTTGACAAAACCATTTGAAATTGATGAACTTATCGTAAGAGTGCGCGCACTTTTAAAAAGAACCCGTCAAATCCCGAAATCCCTTGCTGTAAGAGATTTACTGACATATAAAGAAATAACTGTTCTTCCTGAAACATATAGTGTCAAGATTAATGATAAAGTACAAAAACTTACCCCGATAGAGTTTGATATTTTCAATATCCTTTTTCAAAACCATGGTACTATGGTATCCGGCTCAAGACTTTTAAAAGAGGTTTGGGGATATGAACCGGATGATAATGTAGAGACTATAAGAGTACATATAAGGCATTTAAGAAGTAAAATTGATAAAATTTCAGACGGGAAAAAATATATCGAAACCATTTATGGCGGCGGATACAAATTAAATATTTAAAATATTAACTTTTGTAACAAAATTTAATTAAGCTGAAATTCAACATCTTTTAAAAACTTTATCTATATATATAAGAAAGAGATTAATAAGATGGAGAGTTAAATGGCTGAACAATTTTGCGGAATAACAATTCCAGAGGATTTTAAAAATATTTTACCGTCACATTCAAAACCGGAACTTCATAATATGAATGAAGCGGAAATTATACGCGATAATGACGGAAATATTAACCGTGTGAATTATTACAGTAATGATGGGGCTTCAAAACAGGTATATTATAACGGAGATTATATTTCCGAAATAAGGTACTTTTACGACGGGATATTGTATAAAAAGCAAATTTATAAAGATGAAAAGCTTGTTACAGAATATTTTTACAAGAAAACCGGAGAACTGAGTTATTGCCTTGAATATGAGTATAAACTTCATAAAATTTCAGCTCTGACTCGCACTTACGGATTTAACAAACGTCGTGTTGAATTAAACTATGATCAATTTGACAGAATCTCTGAAAGAACGATTCTTGTAAATAACATAAACTTTTTAACCCAGTACTACAGCTATGATGCTCTGGATAGAATTATCGGATACCGTGATGATAACTATCGGGTCTTTGTTGAACAGTTTACTCGCAATAATGAATTGCAAACTTATAAAATAACCGATAAAATGAATAATATCGTTGTTGTTAATAATCGTTTTGATGAAAATTACTATACAGAAACCGAACTCACTGTTAACAATAAAACCATAATAGTCAAAAATAAAAATTATGTGGATAATGTTATGATAAAAAAACCGACACAAAACATGGATGATTTAGATTTAATTCTATCAAATCTTTACAATCAGAAACAGGAATTTAATTGTACCAGACGAACTTCTGCAAAACTTGATGAGCGATTGAATTCCGGAGTCGCAAACTTAATAGAGTTCAAATCAAATACGAAAGTTTTACCGCTGGCTCTAAGTAAAAGACTGCTCTATCAACAATCTTTAAAGATAAACGGCTAACGTAATATTTTACAAATCCTCAAATGTATAGTATAATTGTTATGTCTTTTAGATAAGGTGTTATACAGGAGGATTTTATGAAAGAAGAATTTACAACAAATGCCAGAAGGTGGTATGACAAAGATCCTGTTTTATCTTCTACGATGAAAACTCTTGAAGAATCTGACGATGAAACTCAGATTAAAGTAGCACTGAATCTTATTAAAATTATTACGGA
>CALUTN010000158.1 GCA_944323665.1 Candidatus Gastranaerophilales bacterium
CTGCATATAATTCCTCTAAAATCATAGATAGAACAGTCTTTTTCATCATTTAAAAACGGGCATCTGTACATAAAAGCTTTTTTGTCTTCCGCTTTTTCAAAATCTTCTTTAATCTTTTTTACTCTTTCAAGAATTTTAATCTGTTCATGCTTAGAAAGTTTGAAAAAACCGAGCATAATATAATCAAATTCTACTTCCGAAAAAGGGTACTGTCCTTTTTCGCAGCAATATGAACATCCTTTTTTACAACAAATATATTCTTTTTGTTCTTCAAAATATCCTTCAAGGACACTGTTTACAGTGTTCAGATATTGTTTAAAATATTTTAACCTTTCAAAATCCATAACTAAACTCCGATAAATGTTCTGGTATTTGTTTCCGGCTTAATTTTGAGTATGAGAATTTTAACCCAGTACAACAAAAGCACGCTCATTGAGGAGACCACTACAAACCTTATTGTGACAAGTCCTAATGCACAAATCCAGCAGCAGCTAATCGGAAGAACATTAGGCATATCAAAGATGACGTTGTAAACAAAGAATACATACCAGTGTATGAAAAATATCCCAAAACTGTATTTTGCAATAATATCAAGAACTTTATTTAATTTTGTATGTGAAATCAGCCATTCATCATAATGTTTCAGATAGGCAAGCATAAGAATAGTTAAAAAGATTTTAGAAACAGTTCCGTTTGAAATTCCAAAATTATTTCCCAAATAGATATTTATTCCTGCTGTTAATACCATCAAAATCCAATATAACCATCTTGTATTATAGAAATTATCAATGATTTCTTTATACTTTGAACAAAACATGCCAAAAACATACATGGAGAAAAAATGGATAAATCCAAAAATAACATAATACATATATTCTAAGTACTTTTCCATATAGGATAATCCCATAACGGAATTATAATCAACGTCATGCCTTGGCATAAAAATTGTTATTAAAAACATTAGAGGAAGAAGTTTATAGAGAATATTTTTCTTTTCCAGATAAAGCAACCCCTGGCTGCACAGGAAAAATAATATTATCATAGGAATAAACCAAGCAGGTGTGTTATGCACCCTTCCGACAGAAAGCATCATAGGAATCTGTAACAGAGGATTTAGACCATCAAAAGAGTTTCCGTATTTTAATGGTAAAGCAAAACAAAAAAGTATTCCGGGAATAGCCGTGTAAAGGTACGGTAAGATAACATTTGTCCATTTTTTCTTCATATAATTTTTAAATTCATATTTGTATGAAAGATGCTGGAACAAAAAACCGGAAATAAATATAAATAATGCGGTACCACCGGCAAAAACTTCCATCGACAGTTTATGGGTAAGACTTCCTATTGAGCCAAACTGCATAGTATGACCGGCAACAATCAGTAATATTGCAAGTCCTCTGAATACATTTATATAATTCAGAATTTTTGTTTTCTTTATCTCCGGCATACAAAACCTCCCCGATAAAATTATATAGCAAAAAAACTTTACATATTTGCATCCTTAATTTTTGTGTTACGATTAAGGTAGTTTATGGAGTGTGTATGAATATAAGAACAGATTACGGTTTGGGATTCGGAAGGAAACCGAATTCTTCGGAGATGAAACTTTACACAAAGACAATTAATGAAGGACTGCAAATTTTAGACAAAAAAGTCGGAATTATAATACATAATTCATCAGCACCGTCCGTAAAAAGCCAAAATACCGGTATCGGCTCATTGCTGTCAGAAACGACAGAGAAAAAACTTGTGCCGTTCCTTAGAGAACAAGCATTGACCTCAATACAACAGGAACCAAACTACTTAAGAAGCGTTAAAGATGTGTCTCCCTACGCACCTCTTGATACCGCAAAAAACATTTATATGACTCCGCTGGAAAAACTCACAGGACTAATTTCCGTGGGAACATATGCCGCCATAGTTGCTAATGCACAAAAAAATGATGAAAGAACCGATTACAAATATGTCAGAGAAATTTATCCAAAAGTATTAAGAGAGGCTTGGGAAAATTATAAAAAAGGTGATATGTCAGAATTTAACACCTTTAAAGCAGCTCAATCCGACGATCTTGAAACCGGTGCCATCTACCAAATACTTTCAAAACTTAACAAAAATGATAATTGGAAAAAATGGAATGTGGTTGATAAGAATTTGTTCAATCCGCAAAATCCAAATCAGGCAAAAAAAGTTCAAATCCGGCTTAATGAAATAAAAAACAATTATCAGGATGATATAGATTTTTATATTTTTCAACAAATGATATTGGATAAAGAAATTAAATTCACAAATGCTCAAAATAAAGCTGCCGGTATAAACATAATCGGTGATTCTCCTGTTGCATACAGCTCGGTCGAAGTCTGGAAAAATCAGGATTTATTTATGAAAGATATAGCTCTTGGAGTCGGCCCCGATTACTTTTCTAAAGACGGTCAAAGATGGGGGTTTGCAGTACTTAAACCGGAAACTATCTTTAACTCTGACGGGAGTTTGGGGAAAGGTGGAGAATTTTTAAAACGTAAATATGAGAAAATGTTTGAGGAAGCTCCCGGCGGAGTAAGAATAGATCACATTATAGGATTAATTGACCCATTTGTTTATTCAACTAAAGAACCAAAAATGACTGAGCAAAATTCCGGCAGGCTCTATTCTTCTCCGGACAGCGAACTTTTAGGAAAATACGCAAAACATACTGATGAAGAATATAATGCTATTCTTACAAAGATTGTAATACCGGCTGCCGAAAAATATGGGTTAACTAAGGATAATATTATCTGCGAAGATTTAGGAACTATTACCCCGCCTGTAGAAAAAGCAATGAAGGATTTGAAGCTATCAGGAATTGCCGTTACGGAATTTGATTATAGAGGAAGGGATACCGCTCCCGAAAAAATCCTTATGCTTGGTTCACATGATAATACTTCTTTTATAGAATATACAGAACGTCTGTTTAAAGATAAAGAAACTGAGAACGGAAAAGAGCACTTTGCTAAAAAAACTCAATATCTGGCAGAAGATACAGCTCCATACGGGCAAAATTTTGAAGGCTATTTGAACGGTATAAGACAAGATAAGAAAAAATTTATGGCAGCTTCTTTTGCTGAACTGTTTACAAGTCCGGCAAAACGTATACAGGTGTTTTTTACAGATTTCTTTGGTATACCTAAGACTTACAATACACCCGGGAAACGTCATGGTTGTTGGACGTTAAGACTTCCTGCAAATTTTGAGGAACTTTATTATAAAAATATAAAAGAAGGTTTTGGTCTCAATTTCCCGGAAGCGATTGCTACGGCTATCAGACATAAGGGCGAAAATTTTGCGAAACAAAATCAGGAATTATTAGATAATCTGGA
>CALUTN010000159.1 GCA_944323665.1 Candidatus Gastranaerophilales bacterium
TTGCGTCGTCGATACCTCACTGTCCTGCTCTTCATTATAAGCCTTCAGGGCATTGGAGATTTTCAACAATTTGTTCCGGAGCCGGTTTATAAATATTTAAAAACTATTGATGGTATTTAGTTAAAATAACTTTTACCATATTAATAAACTGGGTCTGGTTGAATGCATCTTTTTGCAAATAACCTTCTATGTTGAAATCTTTGAGTTTCCGTGTAGCTTTTTCTTTATCAAGCGAACTCATAACAATTATCGGAATATCCATATACATTTCATCATTTCGAAGTCGTTCAATAAATTCATAACCGTCAATTTTCGGCATAGTTAAATCTGTCATTATTAAGTCATAATGATTAGTTTTTAATCTGGCCAAAGCTTCTGAAGCATCCAGTGCCGTATCTGCTGTATATCCGGAATTAAGCAAGATATTTTTAATCATCGTTCTTGTAGTAACGGAATCATCAACCACAAGAATCTTTTTGTAAGTAAGGACATCCGGCGACAGCAATTTCGGTACCGGTGGTGCCGGAAGAGTCGTCTTATTAAAATCATGATGTAAGATATCCTGCATATTTAAAATCAAGCATAGCTCACCGGACGCAAGATTTGTAATTCCTGAAATATTTTTAACCTTGTAAAGCGGCGGTGATAGCTTCTTTTGTAATATATCCTGATCTCCAAGCAGTCTGTCAACAGCCAGACCGATAGTTTTTTCATCAGATTCAATTATTAAAATGGTTTCTTTATCTTCTTGCTGTACCGGCTTTAAACCTAAAATATCCGCAAGATAATACAGAGGAATTATCTTACTATTGTATAAAATTGAACGGGTGCCATTGTTAGTCTTAATTTCATCCTGTCTTTTTAATACAAAAGTTGTTATCATCTGTATGGGTATAGCAAAAACTTGTTCCGAAACTTTAACCAGGAACACACGCAGTGTGGTTAATGTTACCGGAATTTCTATTCGAACACAACTTCCCTTCCCAAACTCTGATATAACTTTAACTTTGCCATTAAGCTGGGAAATTTTTGTTTTCACAACATCAAGACCTATACCCCTTCCGGATATACTGGTAATTGAATCTCCTGTTGTAAATCCGGGCCAGAAGATAATATTCATAACGGCTTCATCGTTCATGGAATCAATATCTTCCTGAGTCAGGAAACCTCTTGAAACAGCCCTGTCCTTAATTTTTTGAAGATTGAATCCCTGACCGTCATCAGAAACTTCTATTATAACTTTATTATCATCCTGCCTTGCAGAAAGAAGAATCCTTCCGACAGGATCTTTTCCTGCCAGAATCCTATCTTCTTTTGATTCTATACCATGGTCTATAGCGTTTCTCAAAATATGAATCAGCGGGGTTTTTATTTCTTCAATAATTTTTTTATCAGCACAGGTATCTTTGCCTTCAATTTCAAAATCAATGTCTTTGCCTTTTTCATTTGCAATATCTCGCACCATTCTGGAAAAAGAATTAAACACGGTAGAAACCGGCAAAACTCTGATATTTTTTACCATTGATTCCATTTCATCAATAATAAGCCGCATTTTCATATCATCATCTTTTGATACACGATAAAGCGAACTTAAATCATAAATTGTTTTAGAAATATTCTGAGTGATATCAGATAACAAAGAAAACACTTGTTTAACAAAAGCTGAAGTATATGGATCTGCATGTCCGCTCTGGAGATATTTTCTGTTATAATACCTCAAATAATTCGATGTTTTAAGTAAATCTTTCTGACAAATTTCATTAGCTATTTTTATAGAATCAATTTTGTCGAGACTTTTTTCCGTCTTGATTTTGGTAATAATAAGTTCGCCAAGTTGATTAACAAGGAGGTCAAGTTTCTGAGCATTAACGTGTAATGTCTTTATTTCGGTTGTTGCCGCCGTTTTGTTAGTAATAGAAACTTGAGTAAGGTTCTTAATTTCACTTACACCCTTATCTTTTTTAAAATTCAATTCAAGAAGCTGTTTCATAATTTCCAGTTGTTGAACTATCAGCTCGCCGTCAATACTGACATCCGGAGATGCACAATATTCCAGACCGCTTCTAAGAGTTTGAATCATTTGTTCTTCAAGCTGAACAGAATTTTCAGTAATGAAATCAAGAATTTCTATAATCATATTAATGATTTCTAAAATTTCTCTGTCATAAATAGTACTTCGCAACTGTAAAATATCATTTTTAATCTCTTTTGCCGGAAGACAGTTCCCTTGAAGGGTTTGAACTTTTTCAGCTATATCAAAGAATGTTAATTTTGTTTCTTCTTTGTCTATACACGATGTATTAAACTTTGCTGCAGCAGAACTCAAGTCATTACGCATTTCCAGAATTTCGCTTATGGTAAATGTATTTGTTGCGTTCATTACAAAATCTATTTTGGTAAGTACATTCTGCAGTGCCGTTTTAACTTCATACAAATTTGAATCTTTAAAAAACTCATAAATTTTTGCAACTTCTTCTCTTAAAATAACTATTTCCTGCGACTCTTCTTCAGGCACAATTCCATCAATAATTTCAGTACAATTATTAAATGTCCGGTTAATTTCTTCTTGCTTAGCCGTTAACGATAGCGAATCCTTATTCCCGTCGAAAAAATCCCGGCTCGCCGTATTAATTGCATTATCTTCCAAACCTGTTTCGGCAATATACTTTAATTTCGAAAGTGCTTCCGGAAAATCTTCACCTATTATTTCTCGTTTGTTAATGACTGATTCTTTAAGATACTCTGATACTAGTTCTAACGCTTGTGTTATAACCGTAAATTTGTCTTTGTCCAGTATTATATTTCTTGTATTAACTGCGTCAAAAATATCCTCGGTCTGATGAACTATCATTTGAATATTATTAAACCCGACCATCCGGATAGCACCTTTTACACTATGCAAATCTCTATACAATGCCGCACTTATTTCTTTATTACCCGGATGTTTTTCCAGTTCAATAAGATTCTCAAATATACGTTCCAAAATTTCTTCCGATTCGGTATGGAAGATTGTGAGTAAATCCGTTATATTATTGTCATTATCCTCAAAACTCAATTAAACTATCCTTCTGCTGCAGAGTTTTTAATATTATTTGAAAGACTTGTTAATTTCGCAAACCTCTTTGAATTTACAGCAAGGGAATGTACCAAATTCTCAGAAAGATTCTTACTTTCTTCATCTATTGCCTGTAATTTCTCAACAATATTACTTTGTTTTTCAGCACTTTGGTTTAATTCTTCTAAAGATTCAAGCACACTGCTTACCAGGTTCAACAGAGTTTCTGAATTAACTGCAACAAAATTTATATCTTTAACTACAGACTCAAGCTCCTTAGAACCTTCTT
>CALUTN010000160.1 GCA_944323665.1 Candidatus Gastranaerophilales bacterium
ACTTCCGATATCGCACGAGTTTATTGCTCCCGAAAAACGCCCATTCAATAATGATATATTTCACAAATTATTTGAAACATTATCTATCCTCATCAATAAGTGCATATTTCCTGCCGTCTTTAATTATATCAAAGCTGATATTTTTAAGTTCTTTCATTTTTTTGTGAGGAATAATAACCATGTTCTTATCTTTATCCAAGGCTTTTTCAAGCTCAGACGGTTTCATGTGCCTTTTGTATAAAACCGGCTGGTTGCTGTAAAAGATCAGAGAGTATTTGTGAGCAAAACCGTAAGTCGTAAGTGTTATATTATGTTTTTTTGCATATTCTGCGAACTTAAGTAAATCATTTTGTCCGAAGGCGTAATCAATTTCAAAGAATTTTTCTGTAGCGTAAGCTGAAAAGGCAAGTATTAAAATTACGTATGACATAAATACTGCTTTATAAAGCTTTCTTCCGGTAAACAAAATTGTTGCAAGACCGAATGCAAAAGAAGAGATAATACAGAAAGTTTTTACGCCAGAAATATCCTGATATAACTGCTCCGGTAAATAAAGCGGAGTTAAAATTGAGGCAAAAGATGCAAGTATAAATACTCCGCCTGTGGCGTATACTGTAATATTTATAATTCTTTCATCAGAAAAATTCTTCATATAATTATACCAGACGTAGGCGCCGAGGCAAGCAAGTGAGCCATACATGGGAAGTATATATGTAATAAGTTTTGTTTTAGATGAAGTAAAAAATGTTAATGTGAATAATGCCGCGATTAAATTATAAAAAATAAATCTCTGCTCCGTACTAAGGGATTTTATATTCCAGCTTAGTGTCCTTTTTTTGAGTATGCTAATGAGATCTTTAATCCATACACTAAAACATGAAATGCTCCAGGGAAAGAATCCCCATAACAAGGTTAGAAAATAAAAATAGAAGGGTTGTGTGCGGTGAATATCTTTTCCGCCCAGAAATCTGTGCCAATGATGTTTCAAAATATACTCATCCCAGAATTGAGGATTATGCAGTTTGAACATTATTAAGTGCCATGGGAGTGTGATTAACAGGAATAATCCCATTCCAATAAGAAAATATTGAGGTTTAAAAATTTCTTTAAACTTGCCGGCTGCTATTGAGATAAAAAACATTGTTCCAAAAGGAACTATAAACCCAGGAATTCCTTTTGCCATAACTGCAAGTCCTGAAAATATATAAAACATCCACCAGAAATATTTTTTATGAGATTCTCTGCAAAAATAAACAGACATTCCAAAACATATTGATGCCCAGATGCATGCCGCTACAACAATATCCAGAATTGCAAATTTAGCAAGTATAACAAACTCCAAACTGGTTGCAAGGATTAGGGATGCAATTACTCCGTAGCCTCTTGAAATAATTTTCCTGCCCATAAAATAGGCTAAATAGCAGCAAAGTGTACCATATAATGCTACCGGGAATCTTGCAGTGAATTCGTTTATTTTCCCGAAGAGAGCAAAAGATAAGCATTCACCCCAGAAATAAAGCGGGGGCTTTTCGAAGAAAAATTCTTTGTTAAGATATAACGTCAAGTAATCTTTTGATAAAAACATATCTTTTGACATCGATACATATCTTGATTCGTCGACATCCATTAGCGCATATGTCCCTATCCCATGAAAAAATATAAAGTAAAACAATATACCCAAACCCAGAATTGTAAAGAATTCAGTATGTGTGATTATATAATTTTTTATCCTGTGCAAATTTTCCATAACTCTCCCCGAAAGTGGTTCCTGCAATTAATTTTACCATGTAAATAAGTTATGACAATGAGTATTTCGTCAACCGAAAATGTTAACAAATATTAAAATTTGTAAATTAATGTAACAAAAAACTAAAGTTTTACAAAAAAATGCCGTAATACCTGGTATAGAAACAAAATTACAAGGAAAAGGAGAACTCAATTATGGGTATGTCAGCATCACAAGCAAGGTATTTGGGATTAATCGCAAGACAATCTAATACAGAGTATCAAGGTCAGCAGATTAACCAGGAAAGAACAGTACTTTCTCAACAAAGTACAGCATTGTACAATAGTTTACTGGCAATGGAAGTTCCGACACCTCCATCTACAAATGATTTTACTACAGTAGTTTATTCAGGGACGGAAGGTGCTACAACATTTACATTAGGTAATATTAAACCTGCTGCCGACGGACAGTCCTACATTGTTGAAAAGAAAACAACGCAAGTCGGCGATGCATTATCTCAAAGATACAGCACTGCAATAGTTGAACGTTCAGCAGAAGATTTAACGGGTACATACATAACGCCTGACGCGGAAGAAGCACAGAATGTTATTACCTCAATAAACGGATATTATGTTATAGATTCAAATACAGGTTCTTGGAGAAATGCTGAGGCATCTGATTTTACAAAGGTAGACGGCGGTTATCAGTTGATTGAAGGCAAGAAGTACTTCCAGCAAGGAGCCGGTTCCGAAACATTAGCAAACCCGAATGCAAACACATATACAGTTTATGGTGAGACAGCTTATTCATTTGCTCAAGCCAAAGAAAAATATGCAGATTTAGGCTGGGGCGGATACGAACAGGCAATACTTAATACATTTGGCGATGATTATAAGCCTGAAGACTTTATGGTCATATTTACACAGTCGGATAACGGTTCAGTAATACCTTATTTTGCTCTTGCGGAAGATGTTAAAGGCGGTGATGACAGAGCAGTGGTTTATGAGTACATTGCTAATGGGCAATACACATTTACAGAATCAATTGAAGGCTGCAAGCTTGAATTTGACACATCAGGAAGAATAACAACTCTCAAGCAGCCAATCTTAGATGGTAAGAATATTATCGGTTATACGGACGTAAGTCTTGAGGCAACTACGGTTACGGATGAGGCAGCATATCAGGATGCTTATGCGGAGTACGAATATGCGCAGTATCAATACGATAAAACTCAGCAAGAAATCAATGCTAAAACAGAGATTATACAGCAAGAAGACAGAAATCTGGAATTAAAACTTCAAAGATTGGATAACGAAAGAACACAGATTACAACAGAAATTGAAGCTGTTTCAAAAGTTATTGATGATAACATTGAATCTTCATACAAAACATTCTCCGGCTAAGTGTTAAGCATTAACAATACCAAGTATAGAGTCCCCTGTTAAGGGATACATATAGTCGAAAATGATCGAGAGCCCCGAAGAGGGGCTCTCGATTTGGGTATGGGGATATTAGATACAGGCAAGACATTATAATTGGGGAAAGGGGTGATTATTTGTACAGCATAGAGTAATACTTTGTGTTAGAATATTTTC
>CALUTN010000161.1 GCA_944323665.1 Candidatus Gastranaerophilales bacterium
TACATTTAGCATAGCATCCGCCTTCAAAGTTAAATACACCATCAGGTGACCAGCCGTGTTCGTCATCACCGATTAACTTACGATTAGGATCTGCTGATAATGTAGTTTTACCGGTTCCTGACAAACCGAAGAATACAGCGGTTTCACCGGTTTGCGGATCCATATTTGCTGAACAGTGCATAGGAAGAACATTCTTCTTAGTCATAACATAGTTCATAGTTGCAAACACTGATTTCTTGATTTCACCGGCATACTGAGAACCGCAAATAATAATTTCGTGAGCTTCATAATCAATAGCAATACAAGCTTCTGAGTTTACACCGTCAACTTCCGGATCACATTTGAAACCGGGAGCACAAAGAATTGTATAATCAGCTTCACCGTAATTAGCTAATTCTTCAGCTGTCGGACGAATTAATAATTGGTGTATAAATAAGTTTTGGCTTGCAAGTTCATTAATTACACGGAATTTTTGAGTGTAAGTTTTGTCTGCACCTGCAAAACCATCAAAAATAAAGATTTCTCTGTTTTGTAAGTAAGCAGCAATTTTTCCTTTAATGGAGTTAAATTTTTCTCTGCTTATAGGGCGGTTAACCTTACCCCATGCAATATCATTGTGGATAGATTCTGTATCAACAATAAATTTATCTTTAGGTGAACGACCGGTGTATTTTCCTGTTGTAACAACAAGAGCACCCGTATTACTTAAAGAGCCTTCACCCAAGCGTAAAGCAGCTTCTGTCAATTGAGCAGGGCTCAAGTTTCTATAAACCGCTTTTGGTCCAATAATACCAAATTTTTCAATTCCGTATGTTTCCATATTTAGCTTCCTCCTTTAATATTAATAAAAGCTTTTCATAATAATTGTAGTACAAACACTTATAAAATACAATATTTCTGGCTAAAAAAAAACGGGCTAAGCCCGTTTTTTTAACTATTTTGAAGTCCTCTTTTGAACTCTTCCGGACGGCTTGAGCGCGCAAGCGCATCTTCCAAAGTAATTTTCTTTTTGAGATACAAGTCTCTAAGCGACATCTCCAAAGTTTGCATACCGAAACCTGAGTTTGTCTGCATAGTTGAATATATCTGGGCTGCTTTTGCTTCTCGAATAAGGTTTGCAATAGCAGGTATAACCAACATAACTTCTTGCGCCATAACACGACCCTGTTTAGTACCGTCAGCTTGAAGCAGCGGCAATAAAGTTTGAGAGAATACAGCTACTAATGAGTTAGAAAGCTGTACACGAACCTGCTGCTGCTGACCTTCAGGGAATACGTCAATAATACGGTCAATTGTTTGAGATGCAGAAGAAGTGTGCAATGTACCAAATACCAAGTGGCCTGTTTCAGCAGCTGTCAGCGCTAACCTTATTGTATCCAGGTCACGCATCTCACCTACCAGAATGATATCAGGGTCTTCACGAAGTGCTGATTTAAGTGCGTTTGCAAAGCTTCTTGTATCTTGACCTAATTCTCTCTGGTGAATAATCGAACGTTTTGACGGGTGAATAAATTCTATCGGGTCCTCAATTGTCAAAATATGCTCAGATCTTGTTTCGTTAATATAGTTAATCATCGCAGCCAGAGTTGTAGATTTACCGGAACCTGTAGGACCTGTAACCAAAACCAATCCTCTTGGTTTTTCAGCAATCTTTCTTACTGTGTCTGATAAACCTAATTCTTTGAACGAAGGAACTTTAGAAGCAATTACACGGAACGCTGCCGCATAGTTTCCTCTGTCCTTATAAATGTTAACCCTAAAACGGCTAAGCCCTTGAATACCATATGAAAAGTCAAGCTCCCAGTCTTGTTCCAGTTTACGTCTTTGCTCTTTATTCAACATTGGGAATAAAAGCAGTTCAACTTCTTCCGGCTTAAGAGCCGGAACATCCATACGCTGTAAATTACCGTCGATACGAACTACAGGGGGTAAACCCGCAGAAATATGTAAGTCAGATCCTCTCTGTTTTACAACTACTTCCAAGTATTTTTCTATAAGCATTTAAAAAAGCCCTCTTATTTGCAAATATTACATCAAAACTATATCATAAAACGAAATTCTTGTAAACCAAGTTAGCAAAAAAATAGTACATTAAGAGCATTGTTTCAAAAATTCGTTAATCGCTTTGGCGGCCTTTTTACCGGCACCCATTGCGTTTATAGCATTTGATTCTCCGACAGGTGCAACATCTCCGCCGGCATAAATTCCTGAAACAGAAGTTTCTCTTGTATCTTCATTCACAACAAAGTATCCTTTTTTATCTGTGTTAAAATCCAATCCGTCAAGATGTGCAGACTTTTGTATGATAGGATTTGGACCTGTGCCAAGAGCAACAATAACGGTATCTACATCCAGTACGGTATATTTACCGGTTCCAATAGGACGGCGTCTGCCTGATTCATCAGGTTCACCAAGTTCCATAATCTCAAACTTCATACCTGCAACATAACCGTCTTTTTCAAGAATTTCTGACGGAGCATGAAGAAAATGGAAAATTACACCTTCTTCTTTGGCATGTCTTATTTCTTCAAGACGAGCAGGAAGCTCATTTTCTGTTCTTCTATACACGATATAAACCTTTTCAAAACCGACTCGAACAGCGGTTCTTGCTGCATCCATCGCAACATTTCCTCCGCCGATTACAGCAGCGGATTTTCCGATTTTGAGCGGAGTTGCAGCTGCTTCTTCATTCGCATGCATCAAATTAACCCTGGTTAAAAATTCGTTAGCTGAAAATACCCCGTTAAGATTTTCTCCGGGAATATGCATCATTTTAGGAAGTCCGGCTCCGGAGCATATAAATATTGCATCAAATCCGTCTTCTTTTAATTGTTTTAGAGTAATTGATTTACCTACAATAACATTTTTTTCAAATTTTACTCCCATATCACGTAGGTTGTTAAGTTCTCTGTCCAAAACAGTGCGAGGAAGTCTGAAAGGAGGAATGCCATATCTTAAAACACCGCCGTATTCGTGAAGGGCTTCAAAAATAGTTACATCATGACCGGCTTTCCTTAAATCCGCAGCTGCGGTAATTCCTGCACATCCGGAACCTACTATAGCGACCCTTTTTCCGGATGGAACGATTTGAGATTCTTTAGCGGAAGTGTTATCGCCAACGTATCTTTCGAGAGCTCCGATAGCGACAGCCTCTCCTTTTATACCCAGGATACAATTTCCTTCACACTGTCTTTCCTGAGGGCAGACTCTTCCGCAAACAGATGGCAGCATGCTGGTTTCTCTT
>CALUTN010000162.1 GCA_944323665.1 Candidatus Gastranaerophilales bacterium
GTAGGATATCCCGGTGAAACGGAAGAACATTTTGAACATCTGAAATCCTTTATTAAAGATATGAAGTTTGACCGCGCAGGAGTTTTTTGTTATTCAAGAGAAAAAGGAACCCCTTCTTATTCTATGAAACCTCTGGTTCCAAAGAGAACAGCAAAGGCAAGATATAAAGAATTAATGGAAATCCAGCAGGAAATTTCAAAAGAAAGAAACAAAACTTTTGTCGGAAAGACGATTCCTTGTATTATAGAGTGTTACTCAGATGAAGGCGAAGTTATTGCAAGAACCCAATATGATGCACCGGAAATCGACGGAATTGTTAATATTAAAACCCGTAAACATGTTGTTCCGGGAGATATTGAAATGGTAAAAATTACCGGCTCATCCGAATATGATTTGGAAGGAATTATCTAAGGAACGGGGTCATAACCGCCTTCATTCAGCGGATGGCACTTGCAGATTCTTTTTATCCCGAACCAGCCGCCTTTTATTATTCCATATTTTATTATTGCCTGCTTTGTATATTCTGAACATGTAGGATAAAATCTACACCTTGAAGGAGTTAGAGAAGATATTTTTTGATAAATTGAAATTAAAAATAAAAAGAATTTTTTTATCATAACCAAATTTTAGCACAATTTATTTAAAATCAATACGGAATATATTATACTGTATGATATTAATAAAAGGATTTAAAATAATGATAACAAAAGAAGTACGTGTTTGGCTTAAAAAAGTCGAACAAGGTCAATATACACATAATGATGCTGTTGAAAGTCTTCTGGATTTTGTTCCATATTTAACAGAAGAGGAGTTAAAAATGATTAAAAGAAAATTAAATCAAATACCTCGTAACATGTCTTAATAAAATCCTCAAAATATAGCAAGTAACCGAAATAAAAATACTTTATAATATTGTAGACAGGTTCAGGTTAGGCAATGATTAGCAATAATTATTATTACAATATGAATAATTATGCTTATCGCCCTTATTTTGGGGCGGCAGCATCTTCTGCACCGTTAGAAAAACCTATTGAAGTGGTACAGAAGACAATAGAAGATTCCGTAAATATATTTTCTCCCGAGCCAAAAGATGAAGAAAAAAGAAGAATAAGAAATCGTGCTATTTGGGTATCAAGTGCTGTTTTGGTAGCATCAGCTCTTGTTACATTACTAAATCCGAGGGTTTCAGGAAAAACATTAAGACGGATTCAGGCATGGCAAAATAAAGCCAGAATTAAACTTGAAAAAAATAATCACAATTCTTTTATTGAAAATTTATACCGCACAAGTGTAGAAACATCTGAAAGAGCTTTAAAATTCTTTAATTTTACCAATACTTTCAATGCTGGAAAAGATATGGCATTGCAAAAACTGCTTACCCAAAAAGCCGTCAGCAGACCGGATGATAACCTTTTCTTAAAAATCTGGAAACCTATTCATTCAACTATTGCATCAGTAATGAAAAAACCATGTGAAATTATTACAAAGGGGTTTGATAAAGTTACGCTAAATACTGTTACATCAGGCTATAAGCGTGCAATTAAAAAAATGGATAAAACTGATGACCTTATTAAATTATATATGAATAAACTTTCTCCTGATGAGAAAAAAATTATTGAAATAAAGTTAAGAGAAATTGCGGACATAAAGAAATATTTCTCGGAGGAAAATACAATATCACGTCTTAGTGAACAAGAAAAATTAATGTCCAATCTTGAAACAGATTTTTCAAGAAAATTTGATACTTTCAGAAAAGGATTCAATAAAAATGACCCGCAGCAATGGAAACAGCATATTAAAGCCAATATGTCATTCTGGGCGGAAGATATTTTACAGCCTAAAAAGAACAAGCTCATAGAAGAAGGGAACAGTGTTGTTGAAAAATTAACAGGGAACACTAATAAGAAAGGGCTTTATAATGATATTATCGATATTCTTGCACCAAAGCTTAAGCCGGAAGAGAGGCTTGCACTGGAAGAATCTGTCACAAAAACATCTAAAAACCTTAAAAAATCAAACTGGAATGAGTGTGCGGAATATTTTGATAAAAAACGGGATTTAATGCTAGGGAGCGCATTATCGGACGGTTTGGGCGCCATTGTCAGTTTAGGTTTATGCGGACTTGCAGTTGGTACTGCACATACAAAAGAAGATAAGGCCTCTCGTGCATTAACTCTGGGATTCCCTGCAATAGCAGGTTTGGGTACATCACTGGTTCTTGCGATGAGACTTGTTCCGGGGGTTAAATGTTTACTCTTAGGCAGTGCAATCGGCGGGGCTATGAGTCTGGTCGGAGCTAAGTCCGGTCAATATGTTGCCCAGCATATGAAGAGTTCATCCCCTGAAAGTATCCCCGGTAATACCTTAAAACCGACAAGTATAACAACCAACAATCCTCAGGAGGTAAGATTAAATGCTTAATGAATTTCTGAAACTATTTTTAGAACATTTTTTCTCAATGTTTCGTAATCCGTGTTATTGTCGATTAGAAAATCCCAATCTTGAATATTATCAAGATCAACTTCTGTAACATCGTTCTCGCCGATAAGTTTGCCTCCGCGCGCCTCACGGATTTCTTTTGAGGCTTCTATTCTGATAGCGATTGCTCCTGCGGATTTAAAAACTTCGTATTCGTGTTTTATTCTGACATCAGTAACTACTATTTTTCCGGACTGGGAAATAATTTTTTCCAGCCAGTAATCCGGACTTTGAATACGACCCCAATTACCCAGGTCGATTAGCCCCTGTCTGTATTTTGGCTTGTTGGCTTCAATTTCTTCATAGGTTAAATTATGTTTTTTGGCGTATTCAACTTTTATAATATCGCCCATTGCAAGCCGGCGATACTCCGGCATGGCTTCCATAAGAATCTTTGCCGCCGTATCTTTGCCTGAATACTGTTTGCCTGAAAATATTATTATTTTATCTGCCATTTTTCTTTATCCGATAAGTAATTAAGTTATTTTAACATTCATAATACTATTGAGCAAGTGTGAGTAGTGAGTAGTGACTGGTGAATAGGTGGCTGAGTTAATAAGGGAATTTGCCCTCACATTACCCTCCCCAAATTACCCCAAAAATTTCCTGAAATAAAATCCCCGCACTATATCAGTATTCCGGCCTTCAAATGTAAATTTTTGTAACGATTTCCAAAAATAGTGTTATTAAAACACTGAAATGTGGAATTAAGAAAATAGAGGACAATAAAAAAAGAGACGAGTAAAAAAAG
>CALUTN010000163.1 GCA_944323665.1 Candidatus Gastranaerophilales bacterium
GTATACAGTATAAAAGTTATTGATTCCATATCCGGAACTTCTAGCAGACAGGTTCTGGAAGAAGATGAGAACGGAGTTGAAACAGTTGTCGACAATATTGATAATACAGAAGCCGCAGTGACAGAAGCCGGCGGGAATTTGTACAACTACACGGCTATAGTTTATATTGATGTAAACGGAAAAGACAAACCTAATACTTTCGGAAGGGATATTTTCCAGTTCTTTTTGGGTTCTGACGGTATATTGTATCCGCAAGGCGGAATGGATATTTCTGTTTTTCTGAGAGGCGATAATAGATTTACATGGAAGAACGGAAAAAGTTACAGTCAGTGCAGTAATATAGCAACGGCGTCCGGTCTGGAATGTACTGCACGCCTGGTAGAAAACGGTTTTAAAATGGATTATTAAAAAATAAGAAAGGTTTATATTATGAAAAAAAAGGGATTTACTCTTGCAGAAGTTTTAATTTCATTAGGTATTATAGGTGTCATAGCAGCCATGACTACACCGACATTGATATCGTCTACCAGGAATCAAACCAATGCGACTAAATTATCTTCAACAATCTCTAACCTGGAAAACGCATTTACATCGCTTATAGCTTACGAAGGTACGGATGATATTACCGATACGACTCTTTGGGAAAGTACCGGAGATGCAGACGCTTTTACATCTGAATTAAGCAGATATATCAAAGTTTTAAATTTTGAGGATGGCACAGCATCATCTTTACCTACATGCTACAAAGGGAAAAAAGGACTAAAGTCATTAA
Source organism: Candidatus Gastranaerophilales bacterium (assembly GCA_944323665.1). Classification (GTDB taxonomy): domain Bacteria; phylum Cyanobacteriota; class Vampirovibrionia; order Gastranaerophilales; family Gastranaerophilaceae; genus CAG-196. The sequence continues at coordinate 773 of CALUTN010000163.1, forward strand.
ATGGCACCGGTTTAGAAACAGCACCGAATTTGGATAAAGCATATATTGAATTTACCCTCCCTTCAGGTGCAGCAGTATTTATTGCTCCGGACGGAACTGCCCTGACTGATACTGAAGAAGCAGCGGCGGTTGCAGCCGGCGGTGCACTTTTTTCAGCACCTGCTTATCTTACCCTTGATGTAAACGGAGGAGAATCTCCAAATATAGTCGGCAGAGATATTTTCTGTTTTATCCTTGGTGTTGACGGAAAACTCTATCCGTTCGGCGGAAAAGATGTGGCAATATTTAAGTCAAAGGGTGAAGGCAGCGGAACCTGGAATGATTCCACCTCTTCATACCCTTGTATCAATACAAGCTCCTCTGGTGAAGGCTGCACTGCCCGCTTGATGGAAGATGGGTATAAGATGAATTACTAGTATGCTGAAAAAATATTTTGGTAAATCATTAGTTCATACTGTTTTAATTATTACATCTCTGCTGTCGATATTTCCTTTTATATGGTTAATGTCAACCTCTTTTAAAGGAGTTGATGAGGATATCTTTGCATATCCGCCTGCAATTATACCGCAGGATTTTACTTTTGTTAATTATATCGACGTATGGCGACGGGTAAATTTTATCGGATATTTTATAAACAGCATGATTGTAGCGGGGCTTACGGTTATACTGAACCTGGTGCTTTCTTCTATGGCAGCCTATCCCCTTGCCAGAATGAGCTTTAGCGGTAAGAAATTTGTATTTTTCTCAATTCTTGCCACTATTATGATACCATTTCAGGCAATTATGCTCCCTGTCTATATTATTACACTCAAACTTCATTTAATAGACAGTGTAAATAATTTTATGGGATACCTGGGACTCGTTATGCCTTTTGCTGTAAGCGCATTTGGTATTTTTCTGATGAGACAGGCTTTTTTAAAAGTACCTAAAGAGATCGAAGAAGCTGCGATTGTAGATGGATGTAACGTCTTTCAAATGTTTATAAGAGTGGTTATTCCAATGGTAAAACCAACCCTCGCCGTACTTGCCGTATTTACATTTATAGGTTCCTGGGGAGAATTTCTTTGGCCAAGTATTATGCTTACAAAAGACTCTATGTATACACTCCCTGTCGGAATAAATAATCTGCAAGGAATGTTTTCAGCCAACTGGAGATTTATTGCGGCGGGTTCAATAATTGCAACTATTCCGATTATCATATTTTTCCTAGCAATGCAGAAATACTTTATATCCGGAGAAAACGACGGAGCTGTGAAAGGTTAGGCTTCGCTCTCAGCAGGCAGCGCATTTTTAGGGGTATATTCTTCAACATCTTCCGCAGCGGGTTTAATAGGAAGCCTAAATCCAAAAGTAGAACCTTCTCCTTCTTTTGAATATACAAAGACCTGACCCTGGTGGTGTTTTTCTATGGTAACCTTAACCAAATGCAAACCTAAGCCGGTACCTTTAACTGTATGGGTATCATTTTCCACACGGAAAAATCTGTCAAAAATTTTCTTCTGGTACTTTTCAGGAATACCCGGGCCTTGATCTTCAACACTCACTTCCACATATTCTCCATCACGTGAACGCTCAACCCGAATTTTAATACGTTTACCATCCGGTGAATACTTAATTGCATTTGAAAGAATATTCATCAATGCTCTTGAGATACTGTCAATATTTAAATAAATCTCCGGTAAATCAGGTTCTTTCATAATTGAAATGGTTAAATCATGCTCTTTGGCAAGTACTTGAACCTGGTTTACACAATCCTCAACAATTTCCATAATATTCTGCTTGGTCTTTTCAAGACGCACATTTTGCGACTCATAACGGGAAAAATCCAGAATATCATTAACCATTCTGTTAAGTCTTATAATTTCCTGATTCATAACCCCGATAAATTCTCTCTGAGTATTAAAATCAAAATCGTTGCCATAATTATAAAGAGTATCAATATAACTTCTTAATACGGTCACAGGTGTTCTCAATTCATGAGAAACATTTGAGATAAAGTGGGAACGTAACTCGTCCATCTCGACATCTTTTGTCACATCAATTAAAACTATAATATACCCGACATAAGAATTCGAACGGGTAAACATCGGAGAAATAAGACATTTAAGAATTCTTTTATCTATCGCTATATTAAAAGTAACAGGAGCACTGTCCTCCTCGAGCGGGGTATCTTTGAACTGGGCTATTTTTTCGTTAAAACAAAATTCACCGCTTGAATCGCAAAATTGCTGAATCTGCGTACCTACTATATCTTCTTCCTCAACTTCAAGAAGTTTTTTGGCATGATTGTTAACCATTATAACTTTATCATGATTATCACAGACTACAACTCCGTTCACAATGCTCATAAGAACGGATTCAAGCTTATTTCTTTCAAAAGTCAGGCTTTCAATAGTTTGTTCATTATACCTGCTCAACTTCTCAGACATATCATTGAAGG
>CALUTN010000164.1 GCA_944323665.1 Candidatus Gastranaerophilales bacterium
AAATCATTTTCAGATAAATAATAAGTATCGTCCGGTTTAAATTTACAGCAATGACGCACAACAAACCTCCTTCCGGTACACAGTTTCCGGTATTAATAAATAATAATTGACATGGTAAATAAGTCTGCATTTTAACAGACATAAAGGTAATAGTATTTCTTATACCCTGGAATGATTTCTCCTACGCAGTTTCCTTTGTTTTGAAATCGAGTACAGGTATATAATACAACATTTTCAATTTTCACCTAAGAATTGTAACAACTTTTTTACATCTAAACCCAAGATTGAATATCCATAATATTTTTGCGGTAAAATTAAAGCTGAAAGAGAGGTATAAAGAATGAAAGCTATTGTTTTTGATAACGGTTTGAAATTGGATAAAAACTACCCAAAACCTGTGCCGCAAAAGGGAGAAGCCCTTATCCGCGTCACACTCGCCGGAATTTGTAATACAGATTACGAAATAACAAAGGGATACATGGGATACAAAGGTGTTTTAGGACACGAATTTGTTGGAATAGTAGAAGAAGTTAACTCTGATGACAAATCTCTTATCGGGAAAAGAGTAGTAGCGGAAATCAGTTACGGATGTAATAATCCTGACTGTGAATGGTGCGCAGTCAAAAACTACCGCCACTGCCCCGACAGACATACCCTCGGAATTTGGAGAAAAGACGGCTGTTTTGCAGAATATATGACTATGCCGGTTAATGTATTATTTGAAGTACCTGAAAACGTTACCGATGAGCAAGCTGTATTTGTCGAACCTCTTGCCGCTGCTTGCGAAATATCAGAACAGCTTCATATTGAACCTATGAAAAAAGTTCTTGTACTTGGCGACGGAAAACTCGGGCTTACTACAGCATTAACTCTTAATGCACTCAATCTTGATGTAATCTTGGTAGGAAAACATCAAAATAAACTTGATATCGCAAAAGCTCAGGGTGTCAAAACCTGTTTGCTCAGCGAATTTAGACCAGAAAAAATTTATGATGTAGTTGTAGAAGCAACGGGTACTGCTTCCGGATTTGAAACCTCAATGTCATTAACTAAACCAAGAGGAGTTCTTGTTCTGAAAAGTACGGTTGCTTCCGGAAAAGAACTCAATCTGGCACCTATAGTCATTGATGAAATAACAGTCCTGGGTTCCCGCTGCGGTCAATTCCCGCCGGCACTCAGACTTCTTAAAAATCACAGAATAGATTTTACGCCGTTTATTACAAAAATATATTCAATAGATGATGCTATTGAAGCCTTTGAGGCTAATAAAACTAAAGAAAGTCTTAAAATTTTAATTAAAATCTAAGACAAAAGGTCCGGAATTTCTTTATGAAATTCCGGACCTTTTAACCTGCACAACTAACTAATTTTTTAATGATTCGCCTAATTCATGAATTGTATTTATTACTTCTTGTTTAAAGCCGTTTCTATTCATATAATCCAATAAGTCTTTTCTGCTGCCGGAGGTCAGCATAACGGAAGCATCCATATTCATAGACGGATGTAGCACCGATAAAAGTAAAAGAGCATTACCGTCAATGCTTTCATCTCGTTCTACGCATATAGCGGCTGCTTTTCCATAAAAATCATTTCCATAAAGTCCGATATCTTCCGCAAAATTCCTAAAATAGCCTTTGTCCGGAACTTCACGTTCAATTCTGTCTCTTATTCTTGATATAACTTTATCAATCCTTTGCGGGAAAGGCATTCCACTTGGTTCTTTCGGGTTCATATAAATATGTCTATTCCTTATTTTTGCTATTTCATATTTTACCATATTGATTCACCGCTATGCAAATGCTTCAAAGTGTGCTATAAAATCTTTTCCTGCATCTGCAAGTATTATTTCATTCTGGTCATGAAGATTCTTCAGGCTTTCAACCGACAGCACACGATTAAACTTATCCGGCAGATTCGGCTTAACAGCCGGTAATCCAAGTTCCAACCTGTTAAAATAGTTGTAATATTTTTCCAAGTATAAATTATAATCATTGTAATCCTTATCAGAGAGTTTTGATATTGCTGATTTATAATCATCAAAAATCGGTCCCAGAGTATTCTTACCTTCTCTTAAATCATAAGCAATATGCTCATATTCTGCAAATTTGTTAGTCAAGTCCCCCCTGAATTGGAGTTCTCCAAGCATACCGTTTGAATGAATTACATTTGCCTGTGCAGTCCTATAACCGGATGCTTTTAATGCAAAATCCCTTATTTCATCTTTTGTGTATCCTTCGTTTGGGAATTTTTTGTAATCAGCTAAATCAGGACGGGAGCGGATGATTATTTTATTATCTGTAACCTTTCTTATAGCCTGGATTTGGCGTCCGCTGAACTCAGGCAACCCATGAAATCCCCTGTAATTATTCATAAGGGTTATCTCAAGCGGGACAATATCTTCTTTCTCAAGTCGCCTTAACAAATCTTCTGTTAATAATCCCTTAGATTTAATTTCATCAATAGTTAAACCTTCACCAATCATTCGGTGTTTTGTTATCGAAAGTAAAAGGCTGTCTACGACCGGTTGCGAACGTTTTTCAATGAGCGGTCTGGCAAACTTTTCATAGAGCGGAAATATTTCCGCTTCTTGCTCGGGTGAAAGCTCTTGACACGAAATATATTTTCTGAGTAGTGTTTTTTGTTCTTGAGATAAAGATTTGTTATCTACTTTTAACTCATCAATCATTTTTGTGATTCTACTGTCATCCAGTTTATCAAGAGATTTTGAAATGATTCTGGAACCAATTCCATCAAGAACGAAGTTTTGTGCGGTTTCAAAAGAATTAACAGAACCTTCTTTTACACCCCGTTTGATTTTTGCATGAATAGAAAGTGCACTCTTAGCTCTGTTTTGTATGTATAAAACATCAGTTATGCCTGCAAAAATATCATCAACCTGTTTCTTGGCACCGGAAAAATTTCTGTATAAAATATCAGAAATCTGAAGTGCCGCTGTTCCTAAATCAGCCTCCAGGGCATTACCGGTTTTACCGGTACAGGTTAACATCGTGTCCTTAGCCTGAAATTTAGGATAATTGACAAGCATGCTGACTCCCGGTTTCGGGAAGAATTTTTTTTATACATAACCTAAGATGCGCAAGAAAACTCCTTGATTTATTCCCCAGTGTATTATTATAAAGTATTTCAAT
>CALUTN010000165.1 GCA_944323665.1 Candidatus Gastranaerophilales bacterium
AAAATTGTTACAAAACTTAATAACCTGATAAGGGAATTATATTTTTTTTCCCTTTCTCACAATCTTTTATAAAAAGGAGTTATTATGAAAAATAAAAAAGTTTTAATAGTTGTAACAAATTTTTCAGGGAATGAAAGTATTAAGGAAACCGGGGTGTGGCTTGAAGAATTTGCGGTTCCATATCTGGTTTTTAGAGATACGGGTTACGAATTAACTACTGCATCTCCGCTTGGCGGACTTTCTCCTGTTGATGAAGGAAGTATGTCCTGCTCAAATCCGGAGGAATGGGATGAGTGCATAAAAATCCTCAGAAATACAACGCTGCTCTCAGAAGTTAATTACAGGGATTATGATGCAATATTCTTACCCGGCGGTCACGGACCAATGTTTGACCTTGCAAATGACCTTTTATTAAAAGAAATTGTTGAATACTTCTATAATTCGGATAAGATTGTATGTGCTGTTTGTCACGGTCCGGCGGGGCTTGTTCTGGCTGAAGATAAAAATGGTGTTTCAATTTTAAAAGACAAAAAAGTGACCTGCTTTACAAACAAGGAAGAGCATATTGTAAAAAGAGATGAAGCTGTACCTTTTCTTTTAGAAACAAAAATTCGGGACTTGGGGGCAAAATTTGAAGAAGCTTCACCTTGGTCAGAACATGTATGCTCTGATGGAAATCTTATAACCGGGCAAAATCCTCAATCGGCTCTTTTGCTTGCAGAGAAAGTGACAAAGAGGCTTTCTTAAGAGGAAATGATAAACATAACTCTTTTTGAATCTGAGTGATTTTGTCTATTTGAATTTTATTTGGATATTCTTTTCTTATCTTTTCCAAATCAAATTCCGTTATTTTACTTATCCTTAAGTCGATAGGTTGAGGCTCGAAACCATATACGGAATAATAGTCTTTAAACTTATAACTACCTCCGCAAAGTTTATCGGAAAGAACAATCCATTGATTTGGGATACCAAGAGAATCTGCAGTAATTAATCCATGCATGGCTGATGATAATATTATCTCACATTCAGCAATTTCATTGAGTATTTTAATAGGATTATCCATAATATTGATAATTTTATAATTCTTTACCTTAATATTTTTAAGATATTCAGAATTCATATCCACAAAATGAGGAATAATTCCAACCTGATATTTCTTTTTAATATATCGTGCATCTATGAGTTTTGAGGCAAGCAGTCCGGGATCGCCTAAAATAATATTATTCAGCTCTTTCCCAAGTATTTTTTCACAACGTTCCTTGCTGATTTTCCCCCTGAGAGCATATATATGAACTTTTTTAGAAAAAATTTCTTTTCGTATTTTCGGAGCTTCTATAAATCCGCTGCCCCAAATTTTTAAAGGTATTCTCCTAAATTTTTTATGTAAATCATAAGGTTTGCATATAAATCTATCCAGAATACTGCCTATAGCGGAAAGCTCTGCCTTCCTTGTTTGGCAGGCCTCTTGCACATTGACACCCATTAGTCGTTGTATTATGTACAAGTTTAAGCTATCACCGAAATTACTTCTGTTGGAAAAATAGGATAAATAAACACCCTTTTGTGCTGACGGGTATTTATTAAACAGAAGAAATCCCAAAATTTGCAAAGAAAAAATTAATTTTTCTTTAAGACTCAATGTATTAAAATTCAAAATATTATAGGTAAACAGACAATTATTCTTTTCAGCAAAAGCGGATATTGCTTTGTATTCTGCCGGTATATTCCCTAAGATACAATTTTTTAATATTTTATGATACTTCCTGTATGCATATTTTGAATATGCCGATAGCACCCTAAAATTAATTTCTCCTGCAAGCAGTGCATAGAAAAATTTTGATGATATGTCTATGGAACTGAAAATACTTTCGGTATTTATTCGATATCCCATCATCGGTTTAGGTATATAATATATCGCACCGTACTTCAACATATATGCTGTTAGAGTTGAATCATTCAAGAAATTTCTGGGGAAATCAGCCGGAAGTAGACCACAGAATATATTTCTAAAAATAAACTCATTAGAAAAAATATAAAACATTTTTTTTAAATATGTCTTAGCGGTAATAATTGTCTCTTCATTACAAAGATATTTTACGTGCGTGCTCTTTTTTGTATTATTGTCATAAATAGTCCTGCTATGCGCGCAACCGATTATTTCTTTATTTTTATCCAGCATATCCACAAGCGTTTGAAACCTTGAACTATCCGTATAAAAATCATCCCCGTCAAGAAAACAAAAATATTCGCCTGCGGCATTTAAAAGCAGATTAAGTCTGTTAATGGAAGCCTTTTCTATAGATATAGTATTTGCTTTTGAATTGTCACACTTAAACAATCTTACCGGATATTTTTTTATGATTTCTTCGCTTTCGGGATCATTCCCGTCAAGACCTACCAGAACTTCATAGTTAAAGTTGACAGTTTGATTAAAAATGCTGTCAAGAGCATCTGTAATAAATTCTTTTTGTCTGCAAAATGTTACAAGAACACTAAGTTTAATTTCCATATTCATATACTCCATTTTAAAATAGAATAGTGATATATAATGCTGATTATTCCCCAGATAATCTATAGATATTGTAGAGTTATTGATATTAAATGTCAATATATTCTTTATTAGGTGATATGTTGTTTTGTTATGTTACTCCGTACCTCGGGTGATAATACATGTATGAATGAATATAAAAAATTTCTGGGTGCTAAAATTAAAGAAATAAGACGGAGCCGTTCTTATACTCAAGATTTCTTATCTGAGAAAATAGGAATTGATCCAAAACATTTGAGCCGTATTGAATGCGGGAAGAATTCACCTTCCCTTGATTTGATTTATAAAATTTGTTCGGTTTTAAATGTTAACCCTTCTGTGCTTTTTGATGAAAGTATGCTTAAAGATAAATCTGAGTTAATACAAGATATTTCAAAAATTTTATCAGGTGAGTCTGAATCAAACGTGAGAAAGTTTTATAAAATTTTAATTAATTCTTTGAATTAAAATAAACTATTTGTATGATTTACTTTAAAAATTATTAAAGATTATATTTTCTCTGCCGATGAGTCAGATGTAGTTTAAGACATTAATTTGGCTCGGAGAATATATGACAGAACAGACAATTACCCCGATGTTAGCACCGGTAAGCAG
>CALUTN010000166.1 GCA_944323665.1 Candidatus Gastranaerophilales bacterium
GTACCAATGTTAACGTGCGGTTTCGTGCGTTCATACTTTTCACGTGCCATGAGATTAATCTCCTTCTTTGATTAAATATACTACGTCAACTTACTCTCTAAGTTTATATACTCTATTTTAGTATCTGAAAAAATATTGTCAATCATGGATTACAGTGACTAAGTGATTGAGTGATTAAGTAGTTGGGTGGTTGGGTGGTTGGGTGTCCGGGGGAAGTTCTTGGTTTGAAGATTCTCTAAGTAGGAAGAGGGATAATTCAATTCCGGTTTTGATTTTTAACCTCTCTCTCCCGACGGTTGGTCTACGTGCGTAGCACAAAAAAAGAGCCCGAAGGCTCGTTGGAATTAAGAATAGCTGGAAGTATGAAAAAGATTTAATACTTATATTAAACTTTAAGCATATTTAATAATCTATCCCATAAGTGGCTAGTTTATTTTTTGGATAAAAAGCGGCGGGCATTCAGGATGAATGCCCGCCACAACAATTCTTTCAAACTATTTCAACTATTTTTCATCATCTTTAATAACAATCAGATTTTTAACAATCTTCATTTTTGTTGTCGGAAAGACAACTTCTGCCAAACCGTCAGCAATACTTATAATGCTTCCGGCTCTGAGGGTAACATCTTCTCCTTTGTACTGGAAAGTGTAATCATCTTTTCTGTCGGATCTGATTGTAATTTGATTGTTCATTTGTTCATCCTTTTCTTGTTTTACTACATTGCATTAGAGAACATGGGAATGGCAGAATTACCCGCCATTCCCATAATACTTACACTGACTCAAAACTAGTCAAATACATAGTTAATAATTGCAGCTTCTCTGGCTCTTTTAATAGCCTTAGCAATCATTCTCTGGTGCATAGCACAGTTGCCTGTAACTCTGCGCGGAATAATTTTTCCTGCTTCAGTTAAATATCTTTTTAACTTAGCTGCGTCTTTGTAATCAATTGATTCTACATGATCTGCACAGAATGAGCAGGTCTTGCGTTTTTTACGATCTTGATCTTGTTTTGCCATTTTATAATTCGCCTTTCTAGCCTTTTTTAACAATTGGTTGGCAGATACTCTGTTACAACTGCCGATTTAAAATTGGACGCATCCGTCTGATGGCCTAAAACGGAATTTCGTCTTCGCCGATGAGTTCATCAGAGAACTCTTCCTGCGAAAATTTAACAATGTCACTGTTGGATGAAGAAGATACAGGAGCTGTTGCACCCATCATTTCTATAGTGTTTGCATCAATCTCATAAATTCTTCTTTCAGTGCCGTTATCGCTTTTAACAGTTGTTATTTGAAGTCTTCCTTCAACCAGGACCCTGTCACCTTGAGCAATTCCGGAAACCACCTCATCAAGAGCCGTACGCTTAACTACAACTCTGATAAACATTTCTTCTCTTTCTCCAATATTAAGAACGAAAGAAGAAACCGGCACATTGTTTTGCGTAAAACGTTTTTCCGGAGCTCTAAAGACTGTACCTGTAACAACTGCTTTTGCTAATGACATTTTCAACTTCACTTTCTAATTTGTATTGCTGCACTACCGTATTTTGCAATAACTGCTGCTGATCCGTTATTAAAACTACCTTACAAAATACTGCCTTGTTTCAGTGTTTTTATTACACAGCCTGTGCTTTCTTAGAAACTTCCATAAACATGAATCTAAGAACATTTTCATTAAGTTTAAGATTTCTTTTGAAATCTACAACATTTGCACCCGGTATAGAGAGAACCATGGTTGTAAAGAACCCGTCTCTGTAACCTTGTACATCATAAGCCAGTTTTTTACGTCCCATTTTATCAACAGATGCTACGGAACCTTTATATGACTTAATTTCATCTGAAATTTTTTCAACAACTTTGTCTAATTCTTCTGAATCAAGACTCGGTTTAAAAATTGCTAATAATTCGTAATTTTTCATAAATATATCTCCTTATGAAAACCATGCTAACATAAAAAAAAGTACATGCAAGAGCTGTATTTAAAGCCTGTAAGGTTATCTTATAGTACTTCTCTCCAGTGCACGGACAAATTTTGTCGGAAGATTCTCCTTTGGGTTTATTGAACCTACAAGAATCGTCTTACAGCCGAGGAGTTTACCCGCAAGAATATCAGTCAGTGGTCTGTCCCCAACCATTACCGCTTGAGTCGGGGATATATTAATTTCTTTTAAATAGTCACCCATAATCTTAGGATTTGGCTTGTTTGCTTTTCCTATAACCCTGCAAGGTGCAATTTTAGAGGCATTATTAATATATTCAGAGTTCTTATTATTTGAAATAATTGCAACCTCAAAATCATTCATAAATTTTCTAAACCATTCCAGAGTTTCCGGAAGAAAGTTCGCTGATTTTGAAACCATAACGGTGCTGTCAAGGTCAAACATAATGCATTTGATTCCTTGCTCTTTTAATTTTTCAAAATCTATTTCGTAAATATTTTTCAAATTATAATCGGGTTTTAGAAACATTTTTACCTCAAAAATCTAATCCGAGCAGGCACATTTTTGCGGCTCGTTAACCATACTTTTTATTCCTGCTGTACGCGCCAAAGCGTATTTATAATCCTCGGGAGACTTTGTAAATTTTACCCAGAGTTCATCATTTGTATTTGCAAGCTCAAGAACTTCATTTTTCATATTTTTAATATCAGTTACCTGAGTAACAATTTTCTCTGACGGTGAAATAACTTCAATATCCTCATTTTTATTAAATTTATTTTTAGTTTTAATCTTGTACCAATCACTGTCTTTATCCCAAATTTCACATAGAAAATCCGCTCCTGCAAGACCTTTAGAGATATCATAGCTATAACCGTCTTTCGGATAGCCTTCATTCAGATAAAAACCTGTTGTATAGCCTCGATTGCCGACTTTTAGAAGCTCGTCATAATATGGCTGCATATCGGCATCAGGATTTTTCATAACCTCATCTATAGCTTCTCGGTACGCTTTGGCTGTGGCAGATACATAATAAAGGCTTTTTGTTCTGCCTTCGACTTTGAATGAATCAATTCCTGCTTCAACGAGTTCTTTGAGGTGTTTTACAAGACACAGGTCTTTTGTACTCAAAATATGGGTGCCCTTTTCATTCTCTTCAATTTCGTAATACTGTCCGGGACGGGTTTCCTCAAC
>CALUTN010000167.1 GCA_944323665.1 Candidatus Gastranaerophilales bacterium
ATTCGGAAATTGCAAAGGATAAACTTTTTAAGGCTTATGATTTGTATCTATATCAACGTTCGTTAAATTCTATTAAAGAATGTATTGATTATGTTGATGAAAACTGTAATGCTGTAGCTATTCTTCCTGTTGAAACGACTTACAAAGGGATTATAAGAGAGACTATCGATAATCTTATAATGACAAAAAACCAGAATATTCAAATATTGGCAGAAACAATTGTACCGGTTAATGACTGCATACTTTCTAAAACAACAGAATTTTACAGCCTTATGGGACTAATAGCAAATCCAAATGCACTAGCAAAGTGTAAAAAATTTGTAAAAGAAGAAATGCCCAGACAAATGAATGTGGTAATGGCTGAAAATATGGATGAGTCTGCAAGACTGCTGAATAATTATAATTTAACATATTCAATAATAGGAACCCACAAAACTGCAGAATTATATAACTTGAATGTTTTGAGAGAACATATTGAGGATAATAAAGACAATAACAGAAGGTTTATTGTAATTGGGGACGGTACTACCGAATCGACCGGTAAAGACAAGACAAGTATTGTCCTTTTCCTAAACGATAGGCAGGGAGTTCTTTTAGACATTGTTCAGGTGTTTGTAAAATATCACATAAATATTACCCAGATTAATTCTAAAATGATGAATAATCGGGCGGAGGAGCAGGCTGTATTTATTGATTTTGACGGACACTGGAAAGATGAAATTGTTAAGAATCTGCTTTCAGAGCTTGAACCGTATTCAAAAAGTATCAGGGTTATAGGGTCTTATACAGATTTTTAGGCTCTCAAATCCTTCATAGTTTTTAGATTCAGAAATTCAGCATAATGTTTTTGGAACTCCTTTTGTTCTGCGATAAGTTCTTCGGGAGTTAGCGATAAGACTGTTTTGGCTGCGTCATTCGCGATTTCTTTCCAGTACGGGGTTTCCACTCGGTACATTTTTAAAACATCCAAGGGCATTTTACCGGCAGCAAGGCTTATTTTTGCCAGTAATTTTGTCTCTAACTCTCTAATCCTTTTCATAGTAAATGCTTCTGCTCTCGGTGCTGTTTTAATAACGTATTCATCCGTTAGTTTATCCAGGATTTGTTCGCTTTCTCCGCTGGGATCAAGCGAGCCTGAAAACATATCAAGCTTTTCTGAGTATTTCATATTTGGGAATCGTTCATTGGTTACATCTATTTTATAGAGAGTCTTACGACCATGTGAATACATTCCTGCCTGATGCCCGGTTATCATCGGAAAGATGTTTGTCAGCTTGTCTCCTGCACTGTTGATAAGTTTTTTTATGCCTTCAAGTTTTATTAGTCTGTAAGATCTATCATCACCTACTCTTATAATTGGGGTTGTCTTTAAGTTTGTATATATTTGTTCGTAATTTAAGATGTTGGCTTTGAACGCGGGCTTAGAATAAATGCTAAAATTGTGTTTGGGTGAGATAGGATTTATTTGCATATAAACTCCTTATTATTGTGTATAATGTATCAAACCCCCTCAATATTTTTTTTGCTAATAATATAATGCCGAGCGGGCGGACATTTTGTCCGCCCGCTCTAAATCTTTGTTTCATTAATTGACATTTGTTTCTTCTGTTTCCTGGACGAGATTTGTATTATCTGCTTCGGAGTCTTCAATTCCCTCCGGTTTTGTAACCTTTTTGGACGAAGTTTTTCTTTTTGGTTTAGCAGTTTTTTCAGAATCCGAATTTTGCGTTGATTCCGATTTTAATTCACATTCAGTTTCACATTCAGATTCAGATGGAGTATCTGTTAAAGATTCTTGAGATTCTTCTTGAACATTATTTTTTTGCTCTTCATCATTTTCTGCTTCATCATCCTTATCTTCATCCGTGTCATCTTCTGATTCCGCAGTCTGAGCAGATTTTAGAGCTTCTTCAATTTCATCTTCATCTTTTGCTCTTATAACCGGAATTGAAAGCATTAAAGCTACTTGTTCACCTTCTTGTTCAAAATTAAGTTCCAGAAGTTCTTTATCCATTTCAAGATATTTAGAGAGAAGATCAATCAATTCCCCTCTCATTTGCTCCAGAATTTTTGGAGTGAGATTCGTTCTGTCTTGCATAAGAACAAGTTTGAGTCTGTTTGCTGCAACGGCTTTTGACGCGCCCTCGACCTGGTCTTCTTGCGGTCTGAAAAACCTTGCAACTGTATTATAAATATCAGAGAAAAGTCCCATCTTACACCTTCGCTTTCAATTTAGCAAAAACATCCTTGATTTTAGCCATAAAGCCTTTAGGTTCATCCAGGTTTAAGAACGGAACTTCTTCTCCCAGGATTCTCTGAGCAACATTTCTGTATGCTTTTCCAGCCATAGCATTTTCATCATTTACGATAGGCTCACCTTTGTTAGTGGAAGTGATAATTCCCGTATCTTCCGGAATTATACCGATAAGCGGGCACGAAAGTATTTCAACGACATCATCCACGCTCATCATGTCATTTGACTTAATCAAACTTGGTCGAACCCTGTTAAGAAGAAGTTTGTAGCTTTTTATTTCTTCTTTTGCTTCCAATAAACCTATAATTCTGTCAGCATCACGAATGGCGGACATTTCGGGAGTTGTAACAACTATAGCCTCGCTTGCTCCGGCTACAGCATTTTGGAAACCCTGTTCAATACCTGCAGGACAGTCAATAAGAACAAAATCATTTTTCTCTTTTAACTTGTCGCAAATATCTTTTAATTGCTCGGCATTAACAGCTGATTTGTCTCTGGTCTGAGCAGCTGCTAACAATGAAAGATTTGGATTCTTTTTGTCTTTAACCAAAGCCTGTTTTAATTTGCAGCGTTCTTCAATAACATCAACTATAGTGTAGACGATTCTGTTTTCCAGCCCCAGTAACAAGTCTAAGTTTCTTAAACCAAGGTCTGTATCAATAAGCACAACTTTATAACCTTCTTTAGCGAGGGCAGTTCCTATATTTGCGCTAGTAGTTGTTTTTCCGACTCCGCCTTTACCGGAGGTTATTACTATTACTCGACCAGTCATTAATCTCTCCTTAACTTTTTATAAATAACAATTTTGCCTTCTTCAATCTGAGCTTCTTCCGGGGTAAACTCGTTTGATTTTTGAACATAAGGTACATTAAG
>CALUTN010000168.1 GCA_944323665.1 Candidatus Gastranaerophilales bacterium
ACATTGCAGATACGGCTCCGCATACTTCTCTTAGCCTTCCCATGCCGCCGCCGAATGAAGAAGAAAGCTTCAAAGCCGTTTCGGGATTAATATTGTACCTGTCAGCAAAGGTTAAGAAAACTGACTGAGCACAGTTATAACCGGTTAAAAAATTATGTGCCGCTATTTCCGAATAATCTTTCATAAAAATATTTTAGTATAAAAAAATGAACCATTCTATTAAAAAATCGTTATAATTATGTAGAAAGTTGAGTTAAAGTAAAAACTAAAGGAGGACAAATTATGTCAGATGAAAACCACAATGTAGAAGTTAAAGAAGAAAAATGCAATTGCTTCTGCCATTCAAAGGGTTTTAGAAAATTTTTGGTAGTGGCGTTAGGAAGCTTTGTCGGTGTATTTTGTGCATTGAGCTTGTTTGCTGCACTCCATAAACCGCCAATGATGATGCCTTGTCCATGCGGATGCCAGTTCATGATGCGTCCGGGTTTTGCACAACACTTTGACAGAGGTGATTTTAGAAAATTCCATAAACATCACATGAAACACATGGATAAATTCGGAAGACCAGACAGACCAATGCCGCCGAGAGGCATGGAAGGCCCTGGACCTGTACAACCTCCTGTTCAAAGATAGTCTAATTAAAGAAGAATCGATTAAAAATCGGTTCTTCTTTTTTACTTGAAATTTGAAAATGTTTGTGAGAGAATGGTCTGGCGGTTTGGTATTACCAAACTGATGACAAATAAATAGAGTAAATTATGGCAAGGTAGCTCAGTTGGTGAGAGCGCACGGCTCATACCCGTGAGGTCGAGAGTTCGAATCTCTCTCTTGCTATTTTTTTGTGCAAACTCACGGGTTTTTCGCCGAACGCAGATTTTTCAAATCCCAATCGCGGCAGGCTCATGTTTTCGCCTGTCGCTCTTGGAGCGCACGGCTCCCTCTCGCAAAACGATACTTAATCGTTTTGCATCGGCACAGTCCGTGAGGTCGAGGGGGTAAATATATTTTTGATAATTTCTCTCTTAACCAACAATGGTATGGTAACAAACCTCTTCCTTGCTAATAAAAAGAGAGAGAGTATTTCTATCTCGTTTTTAATTCTTTTAATTTTTCGGTATTGATTGTTATTTTTGCAAGTTCCTTATAGTTCTTGATAAAATCTTTCTTAGAATACTTAATATAAACATCGCTGTTATGAGGATTGCTTAAGTAAACAAATTTGTTATCTGATTTTATGACGTAATATGCATGATTTGTAATAACTTGATTATCCTGATTTTTAAATGTTGCCGTTACAATATTATTACTTCCGTCTGAAGCAGCTATAATACTCTTGGCGACATCCGGCTCGGTTTCATCATTTTTATAAACTTTTGATTCACAAGCTTCTCCATACATTAACTTTAGTGCAGTATCAAGATTTCCGCCCATAGTGAAATTTCCCGGAGAGAATAGTCTTGCTTGGGTTTCCGGTTTTTCAACCGTGTCTGAATAAGAATTTCTGAGATAATTAACTACAACACTTGACATAAATCCGAAAGAAAGTTGTTGTGAATCCGGTTTTTCTGGTAGTGCAGGCTCAGAATTTGCAAGATAGTTTCTCATATCTTCTATCATTTTATCTCTGTCATCAGCAAATCGGAGTTCTCTTGAAACTATTGTAGAGTCCTTGCCTTCTCCTTCTGAATTCAAATAATAATTATAAAATTTAGCCCAATCCTCTTCTGTAATATCAGAAGTCAGCAAATCAGCCGATGGTTTTTCCGGCATAATAGGAGTAGAAGCATTTATATATTCTTTTATTGATTCTGAAACGGCATCATTTCTTGCTTTCAAATCCTCATTATATTTATGCATTGTCATTTCAAGAGCTACTGCATCTGCATCTGTGCTGCCCGATTTATGTTTCATAATTTCTGCACGAGAAAATGTATACGTGTAAGGTTTTCCTTCTTCATTTTCGGTGCCGTATAACGTAATTGTTACATTGTATTCATCGTCTACTTGAAGAATATTTTTTAGCATATTTTTATCAGAAAGTGCTTTAGATGGAGATAAAAGCCAGCATGAACCCAGCCCTCCTTGCTTATTATTGATTTTACCATCTGCCACCCCCATTATTTCATTAAAAATTTTACGTTCTGAAGATTCAAAAGATTGAGCGTTCTTAATTTCTTCATTTGAAATATCTCCGTCACCGTCAGTATCCGCGTGTTTAAGAATATTTAATTTCTCTATAATTTTAGGAACGAGGTCAGCTCCGGCATCATCATATTTTATTCCCAGAAAGGCACTGATGAATTTTATAACAAATCTGGATGCATTAGAAGATTGTATATATTCTGTAACTTCATTTATACTGATTAATCCATCCTTGTTTGTATCTAATACTCGCGCAATATGAGTATTCCCAAAAAGTTTATCAAAAATACTACCAGAATCTTTCTGTTCCGGTGTATTTGCAGATGAAAACTGCGGGTTCATATTTGCAGAATTCTTATCGGACGGTCCATCTACAAACATAGTTACTCCTTTATTATACATACTGTTTTACGGCATATTAAAGAAAAACTTTAACATATTTTATATAGATGCAACAAATATTTACAAATTCTCAGCAAGCGAAAAATTTTCATCATTAATTTCACGCAAAAAATTTGTCCAACTATTATAGTATTCTGCAAGAGCCTGCGAATAACCTATAATAATTGATTTATAGGACTGCTTCATTACTATTAGAGCCGTTATATCTGATTTACCTGCTTCGTAGTTGTCTTTAGATGTCTCAATTAAAAACTCCGAATCTGTAATAATCTTTTTCTCATAATGATTCAAGTTATCCGCTGCAGTCAGAAATCTTTCATACGCAGCAGATACATCCTTGACTGCTTTA
>CALUTN010000169.1 GCA_944323665.1 Candidatus Gastranaerophilales bacterium
CGTCGGTTTTAATTCCTGCCGAAATAGGTATTTGATTACCATCCGGAGTATATATTTGAGTAAATCTGACACATAGTTTACCATTCATACTCCCACGTTTAGCCTTTACAGCTTCAATTACCGTTCCTGTAATCGTACTGCCGGCAGGTGCAATTAAACGATTGTTGTAATAAAAATCTGAATTTAGAGCCATATTAACGGTTTGTCCCGGAACTGAATACTCTGAAGAAATAGGAGTTGTTAAAACTGCATTCATAGTCGCTCCTACCGGTACAAGTACCACATTCCCGTGAAGAGTATTGCTGCGTGGATCATATTGTAACGGCTGCTGTACATATCCGCTGTTATACACCGGTTGAGTCCGAGCCGGAGTATATGAATAATTTGTACCTGCGAAAGCCGAGCCGGATATAAGCAAACTCATTATCAATCCCAAAGAAAGCAGTTTTTTATTCATCATATCAACAATCCCCTCCCTTATAATATTTTATTATTTCCGTAATTTTTGTCAATTAATTAAAGTATGAGTCATATTTATTGGAGCGATTAGTACCATTGTCAGATTTGCCCCGGAAGAAATTGTTACATGTTCACCCATTCTTCGTTCACCGCCCGGAACATATTGTAAAACTCCCATAGCTCTAAACATAGTCCACCTTTGATAGTGAGGCATTTTATGCCATTTCGCCGGCGGAGTCAATTCCCCGCCTATTAAATTATCATTAGGAGTGTAAATATAGCCTTTTATTGGAATCTCAAACCCGTCCGGAAGATACATCTTGTTTATAAATACCTTCATTGAAGCATTTGTTCCTTTTACGGGTTCATTTTTTTTGTCAATATATCCGGTTAGTCTTGTCCCTTTTGGAATTATATTGGTTTCATAAATATATATATCAGACGTTGTTATAAAATTTAGGTTCTCACCTTCTTCACAATAGGCAGTTGAAAATTCCTGTAACGACATTATCGGAATATTATAACCCGACGGTATTTGATACTCATCATAACCTCTTAATTTCGGTTCCGCAGCAAAAACCGTACTTGTAAAAAATAGTATAGTCAGCAATAATAATCTTTTTACCATACCGGCTATTATACCATAAACTTATGTACTATTCATATCTGCCAAATATTCTTTTACGAGATTTATAGGAATAGCAAATCCTATCCCTATATTTGAAATGTTATTATCAGGATTATAAATGGCCTGATTAATTCCTATAATTTCCCCATTTTTATTTAAAAGCGGGCCTCCTGATGAGCCGGGATTAATTGCGGCATCAGTCTGTATTCTGTTTTTTGCATAATCAATTCTTGAAATTATTCCCTGAGTTAATGTGCCGTTAAAGCCAAAAGGATTTCCTATTGCCAGAACCTTTTGCCCAACTTTTATTTTTCCTGAATCTCCCAGTTTTACTGTTTTAAGTTCAGTCGGAACATTAATTTTCAAAAGAGCAATGTCTTTATTCTCACCAAGTTTTTTTACAACTTTTGCCGTATAGTTTTGCCCATTAGACATAGTAACTACAACAGTTTTTCCCACATCAACCACATGAGCGCTTGTTAAAATTGTACCGTTTTTGTCAATTATACATCCGGTTCCGCAAGACATTCCGTCTGAAATTTGCGAATCAACACAAACAATGGCAGGATTTATTTTTTCATATAAGGATATTACTGCTTGCTCTTCCCTGTCAAAGGCAAATACCGGCGAAGATATACAGTATAGCAAAAGTACTAAAGAAAAGATTTTGTGCATATTTTTTACTCCTATTCAATACTTAATCACCCGATAAAAAAACTCAATACCCTGCGGGGTAAATATAATAAGGGAGTAATAGGAACTATATTCTTGTAATCATACAAAATTTAATGTATAATAGACAGGACAATATATACAATCAGCACATAAAGGAGAAAAGTATGTCAAAAATTGAAAGTTTTAAGCAGGCTTTAAACGAAAAGAGAGCTGTTAAAATCATTGCAGGTATTGATAATTTTAATGCAGAACGAGTGGCAAAGGTTGTTTTAGCGGCTGATAAAGCAGGTGCGAGCGCAGTAGATATTTGTGCAAAACCGGATATCATTAAAATGACCAAAGATTTAACCGATTTACCGATATTTGTGTCATCTGTTAAACCGGAGGAACTTGCTCATGCTGCTATACTCGGTGCAGACGCCATAGAACTCGGTAATTTTGATGCTCTTTATAAAAAAGGGCTTTCATTCTCTGCTTCACAGGTACTGAACCTTGCAAGAAGAACAATTGAATTACTGGATGGAGAAGATATTTTCTTCTGCGTTACTATACCGGGGCAACTTGAAATTAGTGAACAGATTTCTCTCGCCAGAGAACTTGAAAATTTAGGTGTTGATTTAATACAAACGGAAGGTCATTTTACGAATTCAGCACCATCTGACGGAGCAAGAGGGCTTTTGGAAAGAGCTGAGTTAACATTGGCAAATACTATTGAATTGACACGTAATATTGATATTCCTGTAATGACTGCAACAGGAATCAATTCAACAACAGCAGCATTAGCATTTGCAGCCGGAGCCTCTGCTATTGGCTGCGGTTCATGCGTTAACAAACTTGATTCAGAAATATCAATGATAGCAGCTACAAAGTATCTTGTTGAAATAGCCGCAAGAAATACCCAATATGCTGTAGAATTAGTTTAATTATAAGGGTTTTACAAAGACTCCCGTTACGGAATGTAACGGGAGTCTTGTACATGGAAGGTAGAAGATTTATACACTTGCACTATGCCTGTAAGCTTGATATAATGAGGGTATGAGGGATTATGAGTTTTTTTATACACAAGACGGGTCTATCGGACTGTATTCCTACAGTGAACAAGATGTCTATCATTCAA
>CALUTN010000170.1 GCA_944323665.1 Candidatus Gastranaerophilales bacterium
TGTCGGGTTCCGCTTGCGTGAGCGGGGAAAAAATCCTTATTCACTTATTCACTTATTTACCTATTAACTTAATCACTCAGACACTACTCACCAGATGCCAATCAAAGCTACCCTTCGCCGGTAACTAAATTCCATTTTTTTGCATCAAACCTCATATCTGCTACATTCATCTTTAGGGTTTTCAGGTAAGGTTCAAATTTTTTCATTAATATTATTTTATGCAGGGTAAGTTCTTGTGCTACCACGGGATTTTCACAGGCTATCACCATTATCCGCCCCGGAAGCATACTATAGGGCTTTGACTTGCCTTTAAATTTCTCCGGCAGAATCTTATCCCAAAAATTGTACATATTTGTTCTTGTTATTGCCTTTTTCAAGTGCGGATTATCCATCATTGAATCAATGACCGACTCAACACCTTCAAAATCTGTGTATAGAACTTTTGCCATATTATTTCTGCTTTATCTGTCTATTAAATTAATAATATCATAAATTTTTGTTTTAAATTTCAATTGTTAACTTATATAAACACTAACAGACCTGATTTGTATGCATGCCTTTTGAATAATCTCTGATATTATTAAAAGTCGTTTCCAAAAGATAATGCACTGATTCCTTCGTATTATATGCAATATGGGGTGTTATTATCACATTATCCATGTCCAGAAGCTTTTGTGTAATCAGTGCTGAAGCTATACAATTATCGTCCGAATCCCGAATTTCATCCGCTAAATTTTCATTCTTGATTGCCAAATACTCACATTCCAGTACGTCTAAGGCTGCACCTTTGATTTTACCGCTCATTAGATTTTTATATAATGCAACTATATCAATAAGTTCGCCTCGCGCGGTATTTATTATAAATACACCTTGTTTCATTTTTTCAAACTCTTTTTGGGATATTAAATGGTAAACTTCCGGAGTATATGGGATATGAAGAGTTATAACATCCGAGTTTGCCAATAGTTCACCCATCTCAACGTATTTTACAAAATCACTAACCGCAGGGTTCTTCATATATGTATTTATTAGAATCTTCATCCCAAAAAAGTTTGCAATTTTTGCAACTGCACTTCCTATCGCTCCGCATCCGACTATACCTATTGTCAGTTCTTTTAGGGTCCTGCCTTCATACGAACTCAAGTCTTGACTGCTCTGTTTCATCCCCAAATATGCAGGTAAAAGGTTTCTGATTAGCGCAAGAAGTAAACCTGTTGTATATTGAGCAACGGCTTCTTCGCCATAATGCTCCACATTAAATACTGCTATATTGTTTTTTGTACAGTACATTAAATCTATATGGTTGTATCCCGTGGAACGTGTGGCTATTATTCTTAAGTTCTTAAACCTTGTCAAAACCTCTGCCGTCAATGAAGAGTTTATAAAAACACTTATTATATCAGTATCATTTAGCTCTTCCTCTGTTAACTCCGTTTCCTCGTTTAATGATTCTTTTTTAAATTTTATTTCAATATCTTTGAAAACCCTTGTCTTGAAAAACTCTCCTTCAGATTCCCTAAAATCAAACATCAGCATTTTCATCCTAATACTCTCCTTTTTATTTAAGTATTATGGATGAATCAATTTTAGCTATTCGACAATCAGGCTAAACCAAATAATAACTGCCGGCTTTGCAAATCTCCTTTATGAAGCGCTAAAGATACCGTATCATTTGCTGTACTTAGAATGTTTGCAGAAGCACTAATCTGTGTCATTCTGGCATCACAACGTTCTTTTCTTAGCGCCGCGTATTCTTTTTTATGCTCGGCATTAGTAATCTGAAAAGCATTAGTTACACCTATTGAATCCAATAGTGACGCCATTTTATTTCTTGCTTCTTTTATTCCGGATTTCGCAGTATACCAAATTTCATTATAATATTTAATAAGATTTTTATTTTCTTTTATTTGCTCGTCATAAACTTCAATTTGTCTGTCTAATCCTGATATAGCAGACTTATTCATTCCGAATAAGTCATTTTTGTCAACAGTAATAATTTTGCCGTCAACTTCTATCCTCAAATAGCTGCCGGTTAAATTTTGTGAAACAATCCTGGCGGATTTTCCGTTGTAATTTATTGTCTCTCCGTATTTAAAATTGACATTTTGTTGAACCACGTGTTTTTACTCCTTGTATATATAAAGTCTGATTATACTAAAAATTTGCCTTTTTATGTAAAGTTATATAAAGATTCATTAATATTTGTAAAAAATTTAGATAAAAGAGTTTACTTTCTTTATATAGTGTTGCAATAATGTTAGTGTAAGAAGTATATATCACAAATCAAATAAGTACATGGATTGTACCTTTTTGCGAGTGAATTATCTCAATGGATTTGAGAATTACTTGCCAGAATGTGTTAAGCGTGAAACTTATTTAGAACAAAGAGATTTAACAGGAGCTAACGGCCGGATGTAATCCGGTAGCTGATTTGTGCTGTTTTAAAGACTGCACAATATAGAACTGTACACGGATGTGCAGATATTAAGTACGTATCAAAGAGAAAGGAGATCGACAACTATGCCACTCACAATCAACACAAACATTTCCTCATTAATCGCACAGAGGAACCTAACAAGTGCAACAAATTCTATGAATCAGGCACTTGAAAGATTAACAACAGGTTACAAAATTAACAGCGCCGCTGATAACGCCGCAGGTTATTCAATTGCAAACCTTTGGGAAACTCAAATCAGCTCATTAGATGTCGCAGCTGATAATGCGGCTACCGGCAGCGATCTTTTAACAACTGCAGAAGGAACTTATTCATTGTTAACAAGCCACTTACAACGTGTAAGAGACTTGACGGAACAAGCTGCTAACGGAACTTACGGTTCTGCATCATTAAAGGCAATTCAGGCTGAAATCA
>CALUTN010000171.1 GCA_944323665.1 Candidatus Gastranaerophilales bacterium
ATACCAGTTGCTCTCTGTCTGTTAATGCTTTCCTTAGTACAATATTAATATCTGAATTTGCAGAATATTCTTCAACTTTATCAAGCAATGTCTCATTCGATTTCTTATTACAAGCCCGGCTAGAAGTTTCATTTAAAGCTTTATTTACAAAAGTTCTCAAATCATCGTTATCAGTATTGATTAAATTTTCCTGCATATCTTTCGGTGTTATAGAGAACGGAGTATGGGACAACTGACGCTCTCTTCTAAAAGCTCTTTCCGCTATTGCAGAAAATCCGTCACTCATATTTGAACTTGTATTAGAAGACGTGCCTTTTGACATTACTATATCAACAACATCATTTGTTGACTTACTTTCCTCTACAGTTTTACCCAATCTGGCCGCAAACTCTTCCAGCGTAATTTTTTCCAAAGAACTTCTCCACTGTCTTATCTCTTCCTTTGTCAAATAATTAGGCATCCAATATCTCCTATATTCACCTATGATAGTCTAACTTAATTCCCCTAATGGATTTCTTTATTATAATGTAACATAAAATTATAAAAATTTATCAAAATATTTCACGATGTAAAGATTTCTTTTCAAAGCTTAATATTCTTGTTCAATTCTGCCGGGAAGATGATTTTGCTGAATTGTATATAATAATGAATCAGCACTATTCTTATTTTTAAATATTCCGACTTGTAATGTGTAATTATTTACCCCAAGACATTTAACAATTGGATTCAAGCCAGTTCCGGTTTCCAGTATAATATCTCTTGCGACTTTTGCCTGTTCAATTGATGTATAAGACCCAATGAATACCTTATACACGGGCTCAGACGGAGGTGTCACTAATGCATCCGCAACAGAATCCACAGCCGCAGGATTCTCTACCGGGGGAGAAACCGAATCCTTAACCGGTTCATTTGAGGTATTTTCCACTTTTTTCATTAATTCTTTAAAATTTCGTCCTTGATCCTCATCCTGTATCATAGCGAGTCTGTTATCTACATTATTTTTTATCTCTTGTTCAGCTTCAATATCCGGTTCTTGTTGATAATCACCTATTGACACATCAACAGACGGGGTAAATGACTTTATTAAGAAAGTAAATACCAAAAGCATTCCAAAAAAAGAAATTATAAAAAGCTTTAATAAGCCATAATCTTTCTCATTTGTTTTTTTCATATATTTTTTATAACCGCGGCTTGCCATCTCAAACTCCTCGAACCTTTGTTCCCGCTATAATTATATCATCTAATTCTTCCGAATATCTTTGCATAACCTCAATTGCAAAATCTTTAATATTATCGATTCCCAACTCGCTCCTTAAACCGCAGGCCCTAACAGGGGCGTCTTCTGAGAGAATATTTAATCCTGTATGAATCAGTACGGATGTGACAGATTTTGTTGCAATAGACACTGATAATTTAGCACCATTAATTAATAAATCATCGCCGTTCCGTACGACAGAAATTCCTCTCTCTTCAAGAAGTTCTTTAATAACTGTAATTAACAATCTCTGTCTTAAAACACCTTCCGTTAATCCTATACCAAACTGTTCGGAAATAAAGCTCAGCATAAGCTTGCTGTAAATCGGTTCGTTATTTATAACATCTTCAATATCAACCATTTCGGAAAGCTTAACTTCACACTCACCGACAAAGGCAACAATAGCATCTCCCTGCATTTGGAAATTCCTATAAATCCAATGCGGTACAAGTTGTGAACCTATATACTTTATCTCTTCTTCAACAAATTTAGTCTTCATTTTCCCCAAATAATATATTAATATACTTATAACAGTTGTTTGCTTTTAGTGCATTCTTTAAGTTAGTACAAGATTCGCATTTACCGCAGTGTTTATAAGCAGAATTATAACAGCTCCTCACATACTCCAGAGGGACACCATCCTCTACTGCAATTCTAACTATATCATTCTTATTATAATTAATCAAGGGGGCAGCAACCTTGGGATGCACTAATGTTGAAGTTTTGAAAACTTCAGTTATTGATGCCCGAAATTCTTCTGTATTGTCCGGGAATGTAGAACCTTCCTCTTTATTTGCGCCATATAAAATATATTTATACCCGTATGAATCACAGAATGCAGCAGCTATATTCAAAAATAAAGCATTCCTATTCGGAACCCAAACCAATGCTGCGCTCTCTTTTGTATATAAACCCGTTTCCGGAACTTTTGT
The DNA here is from genome assembly GCA_944323665.1 of Candidatus Gastranaerophilales bacterium. GTDB lineage: Bacteria > Cyanobacteriota > Vampirovibrionia > Gastranaerophilales > Gastranaerophilaceae > CAG-196. The sequence continues at coordinate 2,188 of CALUTN010000171.1, forward strand.
ATCAGCGACCAACGCTGTTTGGGTAATTTCTTTAAGCCAATCTAAAGAAATAATTTTATGTTCAATATTATAATATTCTGCAATTTTTTTTGAATATTCAATCTCTGCTTGTGATGATTTTTGTCCATAATCAAATGTCAAGGCTAATTCAACATTGTAATCCGTGTGCTTTTTCGAATAACCCAATGTTACAAGAGAATCCAGCCCTCCTGATAGTAACACAATTGACTTAGTCATCATCTTCCTCATACTCTTTAATTAGCTCTATAGCCTCTTGTTTCAGCGTTTCAGGATAGTTACCGTCTTTTACTTTATCAAGTATATCTCTGCCATCAAGATTATACAGCGCTATTAAAGCATTCTTTCGAACTTCCTCATTATCATCTGTTAAACAAGGCTTTATTAAATCAAAAGCAGACTCATCTTCACTATTCATAATTGCCTCAATCGCATTTATTCTTACAATTGGCGATGGATCCATAAGCGAATTCTTGAGAGCCTTCATTACTTTCTTATTATTAATATTAAGCCTCCCTAATGCTTCAACAATCTTTTCTTTTAAAAAAGTAAATTTATCTAAAAA
>CALUTN010000172.1 GCA_944323665.1 Candidatus Gastranaerophilales bacterium
AACGACTATAGTTGATACGCTGAAAGAAATTCTTGAAGAAGATAAAAAGCAGGAACAGCCTCTTTTTTTGAAGGTTGCTGATAATTTTATAATGAATATTGCAAGAAAGGTTGTACAGGAGAAAAAAAGGACTTTTCTTATAGGTATAACGGGAGAAAGTGCTTCCGGCAAGACTGTTTTTGTTGATAATACGATAGAAGCGGTTGTCAGGGAAAAAAAAGAAGGAATTTATACGGTAATCCGCTGCGATGACTATTACAAAGATACTTCAAAAGAACTTCAGGAAGCCGGGAGCTATGATGCTTTATTTAAAACAGGTTTCAGCTTTGATACCCCGGATGCTATAGATTTAGACTTGATGAAAGAGCATTTGATGGCTCTGAAAAAATCGCAGACTATTGTTTCTCCGAAATATGATTTTGTAACCTGTGTTTCTGATCCAAACGGAGACGTCAAAAAACCCGCAAAAGTAATTCTTACCGAAGGTTTGTATGTCCTGAATGAGGGTATCCGTGATATCATGGATGTAAAGGTTTATGTATTTACTCCAATAGAGGTTATAAAAGAAAGATGGTATAAACGAGCTGTTCTCAGGGGTAAAACAGGTGAAGCTGCGGATTTGCAGTTCAAAAATGTAAACGAAACTGCGCAGCAGTACATAAGACCAACTTATCAGATTTCAGATTGTATAATTAACGGTATGGTTGATAAAGACTATATTAAAGTTATCACTGATAAGATTTTAAATAAATTAAGCGAAATTTGCGGCGGTTAATTTTACCCGCGGAGGAGGTATAAGATGTTTGAATTAAAGGCTCAGATGTATTTTGCAGCCGCTCACCATTTGCTGAATTATGAAGGCGAATGCGAAAATCAACATGGACATAATTGGCTGGTTGAAGCTTATGTTCAAGGTAATTCTTTGGATAAGAGCAATATTTTAATAGATTATAAAGTTTTAAAACGAGAATTAAAATCCGTGTTGGATTTATTAGACCATAAAGATTTAAATGAACTGCCGTATTTTAAAGGTGAAAGCCCTTCAAGTGAAATGATTTCTATGTTTATTTATAATAAACTAAAGGAAAGAATCAATCTTGTAAGCAAAGTTTCTGTCTGGGAAACTCCTACATCCTGTGCAAGCTATTTTGATGAATAGGGTATATAGGGGTAAATATTAAAATAGGAGGAGATTTGGATTTAATACAGTCAATATTAATGGGTTTTATGCAGGGTTTGAGCGAATTTTTGCCAATCTCAAGTTCGGCGCACCTTGTGTTTACTTCGAATTTTTATAAAGTTTTTAAAGGAATAGAAATCGCTCAGGAATCAAACCAAGAAGTTTTTCTTGATATTATGCTCCATCTGGGGACTCTGATTGCGGTATTGATTTTCTTCAGAAAGGATATTAAGCGAATACTGCTGGCAATTTATTACGGATTTAAACATAAAGATTTTAAAAATACTGAGTTTCAGCTAGGTATGTATATAATTCTCGGGACAATAATTACAGTGCTCATTGCATATCCTCTTCATGAAATTGCGGGGGATTTGGTGTTCAAACCGGCGATTGTAGGGTTGCTTTTAATAGGTACCGGAGTTTTACTTTTATTAAGTGAATATTATGCAAAAAAATATCCGGATAAAAAGCCGGTTTCTTTAAAAAGTTCTATTTTTATTGCTATAGCTCAAGGTTTGGCGGCTCTTCCGGGGTTTTCACGCTCCGGATTAACTATTGCAACAGGGCTTTTTGCCGGTAATGACAGGACAACTGCAGCAAGATATTCATTTCTTCTTTCTATTCCAATTATTCTGGGTGCCTCTATGGTGTATCCGTTTGTAAAACTTGATTTTCACGAGGTTGTCACTTACAATTGGACTGCTATTATTGCAGGTACTCTGGTTTCTGCTGTTGTTGGGTATTTGTGTATAAAATATTTTATAAAATTTGTATCTAAATTTTCTCTTGCAGTATTTGGGTATTACTGCCTGGTTGTCGGCATTTTCACGTTTTTATTTTTTATCGGGAGGGCATAGAATATGGAATTGAATAGATATATTGAGCATACTCTTTTAAAACAGGATGCAAAAAAAGATGAGATTATAAAACTTTTGGACGAAGCGAAAAAATATAGGTTTTTCGGAGTTTGTGTAAACCCTGTAAATGTCAAGTTTGCAAAAGAATATTTAAAAGACACGGATATAAAAATTGTTACGGTTATTGGTTTTCCGCTTGGACAAACTACAAGTGAGGTCAAAATTCTTGAAACAATTGACGCTGTAAAAAGCGGTGCTGACGAAATTGATATGGTGCTAAATGACGGTAAACTTAAAGACGGAGATTTTGAGTATCTAAAAGACGAAATTTCAGCAGTAAAACTGGCATGTCAAGGTAAAAATTTAAAAGTTATTCTGGAAACAGACTTGTTGGATAAATATGAGATTAAGAAAGCTTGTGAAATTTGTATAGAAGCAGGTGCTGATTTTGTAAAGACATCAACGGGTTTTGTGAAAAACGGCGTCGGCGCTAAGGAAGAAGATGTTAAATTAATGTATGAAACAGTTAAAAATTCCGGTTTGGGAGTAAAAGCTTCCGGCGGGATCCGGGATAAGAAAACTGCAATCAGGATGATAGAATCCGGGGCAACACGTCTCGGAACCAGTTCCGGAGTGAAAATATGTACAGAAGAATAAATAGTATACTAAAACTTTAGGCTTACGCCTTTTATAAGTAATTAGTTTAATGTTTTGATGAG
>CALUTN010000173.1 GCA_944323665.1 Candidatus Gastranaerophilales bacterium
CTCCTGCCGGAATCCCTGATACTGTGTCGGTTAAAATAAATGAAAATTCACTGCCTTTATTTAAGGTGCTTTCCAGCCAAATTTTACCGCCGTGAGATTCAATAATCTGTCTTGAAAGGTATAATCCCAATCCCGTTCCTGCGGAACGTTTTTTGCTTGTGCCCTGGGAAAATCTTTGAAACATATTCGGAATATCTTCCTGAGGAATTCCACAGCCGTTATCCGCAACGGTAAATATTAGATCCTTGCCTTCATTCTTTATTATTATGGTAACTTTACCTTCCTCTCGGGTATAGTTGATTGCATTTCCGCACAAGTTACAGATAACCCGCCTCAATTCGCATTTATCAGCGGTAATATATAAATCTTCATTTGAACAATCTATAATGAAATCGATATGTTTGGAATCAGCGAGTGGTTTAAGCTCATCATAAATTTGTTTTGTTAACTTGTAAATATTAAACTCCGTTTTATTCAAAACCAGTTTTTCAGCATCATACTTATAGACTTCCAACAGCGCATTAACCAGACCCAAAAGATCTTCGTTACTTTTTTGCATAGTGGACAGAAGGAGTCTTTGTTTTTCATCCAGTTTCCCTACAGCTCCGTCCAAGAAAAATTTAAGTGTCTGAATGGCAGCCAGAAGCGGGGTTCTTAAATCGTGAGTAAGAGTCGCTATAAAATCGTCTCTTAGTCTGTCGGACTTTTTTTGTTCGGTAACATCTCTTATTACGCCGACAAAACGTTTAAAATCATCATCGGGATTGATTCTTGCAAAACTTATGTCAACCGGTGTTGTAGCATTGCTTAAGGTATTTTTTATATAAAAATCTCTTAAAAACAGTTCGTTGCCTTCGGATTTGTGTAATTCTTTTGAAATAAAGGTCTTATCACTGAAGAGGTAGTCGTCAATAGAGGTATTTGTAAGTTTCGCTCCTACAACGCCTATAAGACTTTCGCAAGCCGGATTAACCTGCTCTATTATACCGTCCTCGTTAAGTATAACAATTCCGTCGGCGCAATAGGTTATGATGCCTTCCAGCTTGGCATTAGATTGTTTTAGGTCTGTAGTCCTTTCCTCAACCAGCAACTCAAGGTTTTTTGAATATTTTTCAAGTTCTTTTTTAGCTGTTTCCAATTCCGAAATTTTTTGACGCAGTTGTGAAAGAAGATAGCTCCTTTCAATCCCGTTTTTAATGTTTATTATTAAATCATCATTATTCCAGGGCTTTTCTATATATCTGTAAAGTCCGATTTCATTGATTGCACGAATAGCATTTTCTTTGTCTGCATATCCTGTCAGCAAAATCCTGCTTACTTCCGGATAAAGTTTTTTTACTTCTGACAAGAATTCAAGTCCGTTCATTTCAGGCATTAAAAAATCCGAAATTATTAAATCAGGTATGTTGTTCTTTAGGAATTTTAGTGCTTCTGCCGGGCTGTTAAAGAAATGGGCATCAGAAAATCCTTCCACCTTTAATAAGGTCGAAAAGGCCGATGTAACTATTTTCTCATCATCAACTACAACAATCTTCCCCGTTTCCATAATCTTATATTAACCTAAATAAATACTTTAGACAAATTATTAACATTTATAAATAATATGTTATAATCTACTGTATAAATTATAGGAGAGTTAATATGAATCGAAGAAATGCAAAAGGCTACACTCTTGCTGAGGTTCTTCTCGCAATGTCTATTATAGGTATTGTAGCTGCAATGACCATTCCGCAGCTTGCGACAGGGATGCAGAAAAAACAAGCAGGAGCAATTCTGAGCCGTGCAGTTAATCAGATAGAACTGGGCTGCCAAAATATGATTCAGTATGAGAACAGTAAAATAACAGACGGCTCGTTTATTGGGACGGTTACTGCAATATCAGGAGTCTCTCCCGCTAAATTGGCACCTTTTATCGGGGCCGCAGATACAGACAAAGATGTTGATGTAACAAGCATAAGTAAATATACTGTATTGCCGACTTCAATATTAGCTCAGCCGGTTTTTGCAGATAACGCTGCCGGGGCAGGAGACAGTATTACGGGTGTTACTACCGTTACATCTCTTGAGAATGCAACAAAACTTGTTGCATTAACAGGGTCCTTGCAAAATTACCGATTTCAAAAATTCGGTGCGGATTTGCTGTTTCCGTCAAGTATGAACACATCATCTGCCGGGGGGGATCCAAACTACGTCGTATTGCAGCTTCTTATTGATACAAACGGTATAAATAAAAAACCGAATATGTACGGAAAAGATGTTTTTGAGTTCCATTTAACAAATAGCTGCAAAGTTGTTCCATATGGTTTAACCTCATATAAAACGGATTGTCCTACAAAAGATGCAAGAACTTGTGCCGCACGGGTGGTAGCTGACGGATGGAAAGTAGAATACTAGTTAGGAGAAAATAAAATGGCAGAATCAAAAATTTTGGCAGTGATACCAAGAACAGATACAGAACAGCTTCAAATTTCTGTTTCAGAGTATAAAGGCAAAAGTTACTTTAACCTTAGAATATTCTATACGACTGATGACGGAGCAACCTGGCTTCCGACAAAAAAAGGTGTTACCTTTGCACCGGATCAGCTAGATATTCTCACCGAGGCAATAGAAGAAGCCAAAAAAGAATTTATGATTGAAGAGTAACTGTATGACGTCTATTCAGGATGAATTTATTTCGACAGTATCACATGAATTAAGAACCCCCCTTACAAGTATAAGGGGGTTTTCTCAAACTCTTTTAACTTCTTGGGATAAG
>CALUTN010000174.1 GCA_944323665.1 Candidatus Gastranaerophilales bacterium
GTATTTTTAACCTTTGCAGACAGGTACAATATTAATCCCGAAACAGCTTTGAAGCTTTCTTCTTCATTCGGCGGCGGCATGGGAAGGCTAAGAGAAGTATGCGGAGCCGTATCTGCAATGTTTATGATTGCCGGACTGGAGAAAGGTTATATTGCACCTGCAGCTATGGCAGCCAAAACTCAGCATTATAAGCTTATCCAGGAATTAGCCAATGAGTTTAAAAGCGAATTTGATACAATTATCTGCCGGGAACTTTTAGGGCTTCCACCCGGAGCAGATGAGCCGGAACCGTCCGAAAGAACTGAAGAGTACTATCATTCAAGACCTTGCGAAAAGTTTATCCGCTATGCCGCAAAAATTATTGAAACAAAACTATTAAATGAGCGGCAAGAAAACTTTCCAGTAAAGGTAAAGACTCACCAACACAAGTAACAATCCGCTGAACTTTAGCAAGCCCTCTGTAAATGCTGCTATTGATTTAAGGTTTTTGACTCCGGATGTAAACAAACCTGCGACAATTAAAATGATACCTTGCCCCAGTGCGAACATAAAGAGCAGCAAGACCGCAAATGTAAGATTTTTCCCCATTGCCGCAAAAGCCATTATCCCGGCGAGAATCGGAGTTGAGCACGGAGTTCCGGCAAGAGCAAAAGTTATCCCCAAAAGTGTCGGATATAATATTAAAGACGAGCCGTTATTCACAGGCATTGCTTTAACGATTACCGGTAATTCAAAATCTAAGATATTAAGTAATTTTAACCCCATTACCAGAAGAAGTGATGCCATTAACAGCGTAAAATATCCGCCGAATGCTGAAGCAAAAACACTCCCTGTTACAGCACAAAGGATTCCTATTACACTAAAAACAATTGCTGTTCCAAAAATAAAGAAGCTCAACTGAACAAAAGTTCTTAAGGGAGTTTCTTTTGAATAACCTCCGACATAACCTATGATAAGCGGGAGCATTGCAAGAGAACACGGGGACACAGATGCGATAATTCCGCCTAAAAATGCAGCACCCAGCAATAAATACCAAGCACTGGCACTATTTGAAAATATTTGTACTAAATTATTCATGAACTATTTCCTTAAAATAATTTTCAAGAATCTTTGGCTGGATAGCGCCTTCTATTCTTCTTGTCATATTTCCGTCTGAATCCTTAAAGACTGTCGTCGGAACAAGTTTTACCTGATATTCTCTGATTAGTTCTTTAGTTCTGTTATCTTTTTGAGTTACATCAATTTTCTGTAATGTAATTTTATTAGCATAAGCCGGATAAACCTCTTCAAACACTTTTTCAAGTTCTTGACACTCATAACACATAGGTGAAGAAAATTTAATAATTTCCGGACCCGACGCAAGGGACGGCAAAACAGCCATATTTTTATCTCTTGTTAACCCAAAATAAACCGCGAGCGGAACTAAAAAAATCAGTAAAATAATTAAAACATTTTTTTTCATAGATATACTCTCCTTACTAAGCATATCATAGAATACAATATAATAATAATTATTTAATTACCAATATGGAGAATTATTCGTATTTTTAAATAAAAAAAGCGGATTAGTTTAATCCAATCCGCCGTGATATGGAATTATAATTGCTGTATTTATTTTGTTTTAATCTTTGGCACAACAGACATTCCGGGAATAATCGGATATTCATTCTGGTCTATCTTTTCCGTAAACACTATTTTCACAGGAATTCTTTGTACAATCTTAACGAAAGAACCGACAGCATTTTCAGGAGGAAATAGGCTAGCTTTTGCCCCTGAACTTCTTTGGATACTGTCAATTTTACCTTTGAAAACTTTTCCCGGATAGGTATCTATTTTTATATCAACAGGCATGCCAGGTTTCATACCTCTAATCTGAGTTTCTTTGTAATTAGCTACAATCCATACGTCATTTGGAACGATAACGAACAGAGGGGTTCCCGGTTGAACCATCATACCGACTTCAACTTTTTTATTTGAAACTGTTCCGTCAATCGGAGCCAATACATCGGTATATTCTAAAGCCAGTTCCGCAGCTCTTTTTTGAGCTTTTAAAACATTCAACTCAGCATCTGCAACTTTCGCACTTTTGGACGGATCTGATGAGAAAATTGACTGCTCTGCCGTTGTTTGTCTTGCCTGAACAGATTCTAAATTGGTTACAGCTTTATCGAGGGTTTGTTTTGAAACAGCTCCGGCCTCATAAAGATTTTGGTATCTTTCAAGATCTTTCTTAGCAAGCTCAATTTCAGAATTTGCGGCATTTAAGTTTGCATGTGCATTTTGTTGGTTTAATAAGGCTCTTTCGTATTGCGCAGTTGCTTGCTGAAGTTTAACTTCGTAATCAACCTTATCAATCACGGCAACAACATCACCAGCCTTAACCTTTTGATTATCTTCAACAAGAACTTTTACTATTTGACCTGATACTTTTGGAGAAACTGATACTGTTGTTGTTTCAACATAAGCATCATCTGTTGACTGGTATTTTGTAAACTCATATACTAAAAAACCGACAATAACCAGTACAATCACTCCGAACAATATTACCCAGTAACGTTTTGTATGCAATTTATTTTTCACTTCTTCTGTTTGTATCTCTTTTTCTTCACTCATAATTTCACCTTTTATATTTGTATTTCTAATGATTCACTTAAAATTTCTCTCAGTTCTTTTAGTAAGGACTTGACCTTGTCCAAATCCCTGTTAACAACTTTTTCTCTTACAAGTTCCATGTGTGGTCTTATAGTATTTGT
>CALUTN010000175.1 GCA_944323665.1 Candidatus Gastranaerophilales bacterium
TACTGTATACAAATCCTTTTTTAGAAATTAGCGGCATTGAATTATACAGATTATTTCCTAAAGAGCTATCCGTTGTTCCGTTTACCCATTTTGCTTTATACCCGGTACCATACAAAGCATCAAAATTGCTATAATAATTAACAAGATTTAGATGTTTAGCTAACCCCGCAAAAAATTTTTTTTTGTCAGCATCAGCTGTATTTTTATTAATTTCTTTCGGAATTTCTTGCCATAAAGTTGTTTCATATATATCATTGGCTCCGTCAACAGACATCATTGCTGCCATTGCGCTTTCCCAATCAGATACAGCTACAGAAAGAGAAGATGCATTTTTTTGTTTTTGCGCTGAAGCTGTTACTGTAGGCAGGGTGAGTGCAGCCATTACTCCCACTATTGACAGAGTAATTAAAACTTCTGCAAGTGTATATGCAAATTTTTTCATAAGTGAAAGCCCTCATCATTTTCCGATTTATAATACTAAGTTTACCATATTTTGCGGGGGAGGTAAATATTATAAATCAATATATTCCTGAAAAAGATAAAAAGAAATCAGAAATTACATTTACAAGCATTGGCAAAATCCATATCATTATTGCGGCACCAAATACAGGCTTAAAAAGAAAGCTTAATTGAAAAACGTTTACCTGAGGTGCTGTTTTTGAAATTACACCCAGAATTATATCTTGTCCCAATGTTGCAAGTAATATGGGAGATGCAATTTGTAACCCTACGTATAGGACATTTGAGGTTGTTTTGATAAGATAGTCAATATTAATAATCTGTTCCAGAGGTATTTGAACGGCATAAATCGGAAATATTTCAAAACTTCGTACTAATGCATTAAATAACCAGTACATTCCTCCTATTTGGATAAAAATGCACAAGCCCAATAACGTAATCATTCTGCTTAAAATAGAGGTTTGACTGTTGGTCGTTGGATCCATTACCATTGCGGATGACAAACCCATTTGTGTATTAATCATATCTCCGCCTGCTTCTATTGCTTGAAGCAGTAATTGTGCTATATATCCGATTATTGCTCCGACCGCAAAATTCAATACCCATAACAGTATGGGAGAAATATCTGATGGGGGTGCAGAAGGATGCAGTATCGGTGTTATCATCATACTTAGTAAAAGAGCAAGAGCAAGTTTTACAATTGTGTTAATTTCTCTGCGGTTGAAAACCGGGGCGAATCTTATAAATCCCAAAAGTCTGGCAAATACAATAAAACCCGCCGAAAACCAGCGTTCAAATTCAGGAAACATTATTGCAATTTGATTTAAGAACTGTTCCACAGCTATTCTCCCTGTCCGATTTCTCTGAGCATTGGGGGAGGATCAATTTCATCTCCTGCAGCTTCAGGGGGAGTGTCTATTTTAATGATATCAAAACCATCTGTTTCATTGATTGTTGTCTTATTGTTTGTAACTTTTATATTAAATATTATTTCTTCTTTACCGTTTTTAATTACACTTGCTTTTGTTTCTCCTGTTTGCAAGGGGTGCACTAAAAGGGTATTTTTTTCATTCATAATGGTTATTACCGGGCAAATATCCACTATATTATTGTGTTCAATTTTTATATCCGTCAATTTCCCATCAGTTGATATAAGGCAATCTTCAAAAGCATAAACAGGTGTTATAGATATCAATATTAAGTTTAATAATATTTTTTTCATAATTATCTTCCCAGGATTTTATTTGTTTCAACAAAGTTCGCTTTCGGCATAGGAGTTCTTGAAGCCGGAGAATATTTTATCTTCTGATTTTTATCAATATACGGAATTTTACCGGGGTTTTTCATAACTTCTTTTACGTCAGGAACATTTTTGAACGAAGAATCTTTCATTTCACCTTCGAAAGGGGTTGTGTATTTATAATAATCAGCAGGAAGGACATAGTTATCACTTTTAGGAACAGCATTAAAAGCAAGTACGCTACCTTCCTGAAACAGATTAGTCAATAACTTTATAAATCCCATTCCGCCTATGATTATTACCAAAAATACCGCAAAAATCTTTGGCGCAGCAGAAATAGTTTGCTCCTGAACTTGAGTTACAGCCTGAATAATACCTACAACAAGACCGATTGCCGCTGCTACAAGTACGCAAGGCATTGATATCGCAAGCATTGTCATAAACCCTTTTGCTAAGTATTCAGTTAACATTTCCATTCATTTTATCCTTATGTCGGGAGACATTTCGTCTCTGTTACTAATTCTATTTTCTTTTACCGGGTCTCCCTCTGCTGACCGCCTTTACTCTGGTTCATGCTGAATGGTTTACCCCTGTCGGGAGACATTTGTCTCCGTTACTAATTCTATTTTCTTTTACCGGGTCTCCCTCTGCTGACCGTTTTCACTCCGGTTCATGCTGAATGGTTTATCCCTGTCGGGAGACATTTCATCCTTTCATTCACCCTCTCCTTTAGGAGAGGGGCGGAGCGAGGTGTCAACCTTTACCCGCTGATGTGTTGGGCATACTTACCCAACCTGTCCTTGTCGTCATTCCGGGCTTGACCCGGAATCTGTCAATGTTTGTTTTCTATTAAAATGTACAGCCCCCTGAATTAAGTTCAGAATAACAAGTTATTAAATTTCTATTTATCAGTTACTTACAAATTCTCCTTCTAGTTATAACTCTGTACCAGACCTTGTACAATCAGCGCCCAGCCGTCTACTGCAATAAATATTAACAGCTTAAACGGAAGTGATATGATTGT
>CALUTN010000176.1 GCA_944323665.1 Candidatus Gastranaerophilales bacterium
TAATCTTATTCCGTCACAAAAATATCGTAAAAAAATCAGAAACAGATTGGAGCTTAAATGATATCGTGTAAAGATATTTCTGTTGTAGTTCAGGGAATAATACTTCCGGGTATTACGGCAAAAACCCTGAAAAGCATCCGTAAATTTCTGCCCGAGGCAGAAGTTATACTGTCAACGTGGGAAGATTCCGATTTGTCAGGAATATCCGGGCTTTATGATAAAATCATACTTAATAAAGACCCGGGCGGAGTTATTTTTGATGACAAAAGCCGCAAGACAAATAGCTTGAACAGAATTCTTCTCTCAAGTAAAACCGGAATCAATTCCGCCTCACGTAAATATGTCTTAAGGCTTAGAAGTGACTTAATCTTAAAAAACGCTAACCTGTTAGCGCTTGAAGATGATTTTAAGCTGAGAAACCCGGACGCATCTTTATTTAAAAATAAAATTTTCGCCTATGATATATTCTCTATAAAATACAACATTAAAAATAACATAAAGCAGAGAACCTTATTTCATGTTTCCGATTGGTGCTACTTAGGATTAAAAGAAGATTTACAGGAAATGTTTTCTCTCCCCGCGGTTGAAGAACCGGAGTTTTCAAGGTATTTTGAAACTCATAAAAAACCTTCGGGAGATATTCATATTCATAAACTCTGGAAAATGTCACCGGAGCAATATTTAACATCACTTAATGCCGCTAAAGTATTTAAAGACCTTAAGTTTACCGATTACCTTGATATTAATGAAGAAACTATCAGGTTTTCAGAAGATTTTATAATCAATAACTTTAGAATTTTTTCTGCAAAAAAATGGGGAATCAGCATTCTGAAAAAACCTTTAAATACTTATAATATATCAGTTCTTCCGCCTTTTAGTTATTATTCAGAGATTGAGCAAAAACGGGATTATAAAAAATACTGCGAGCCTTCGGCAAAAATTCCGAATTATAAATTTCTGGAGCAAATATACTCGCTTAAATATTTTGAAATATTAAGACGGCATTTCTTACAACTGATATTCTGTCCCTGGATTAGAAAGCCTTCCGAAATAGCGTCTACTGCTTTATATTTTTTCCTGTTCCTTTTTGCGTTAATAAAAAAAGATTAGAACAGCTTTGACTCAAATTGCATCCTGCAAAATTTTACGGTAAAAAATATACCTGCGGCAAACAGAATTGAACCGAATAGAATCATTGAGCGTGAAATGCCTATAACTTGAGTAACAGAACCTATAACGAAACTGCTCAAAGAAGTCACACCCGTAAAACAGATTGTATGAATACTCATAATCCTGCCGCGTTTATCATCATCTACAATAGACTGCAAAAGAGTATTTTCAGGAGTCATTGCAGATGTCATTCCAAAACCGACACAAAACATAAATACGCATGCCGGAACAAGATTGTTAGTAAAGCCCAAACATATAAAAGCCGCGCTTAAAAGAAACGCTCCTACACACAATATATATTTTAATCCGCGTAATGTTGTCTTTGCCGCCAAAAATATAGAAGAACATAATGCCCCTATCCCGGCAGAACTCATTACATAACCCAAAACCCTTGAATCTCCGTGTAAAACATCTTTTGTATAAATAGGCATTAGCATCGGATACGAAAGCGCTATAAATGCAAATAATCCGATAAATGCCAGCAGCGTCAGAATCTGCTCAGAACTGAACGCATATTCCCAGCCCTCTTTTAGGCCCTCCAGAATTGTTTCATTTTTAATCTTATCAGACTTTTTATCCTCAAATCTCATCATTGCCACAAGGATAACGGATGGGAAAATACAAAAGAAGTTTATCAAGAAACATCCGCCTGCTCCGACAAGGGAAAGTAAAACACCTGCGAGCGCCGGACCAATAAGCCTGGCGACATTAAAGCATGTTGAGTTAAGCGAAATTGCATTGCTCAAATCCCGTTTATCATCCACCAGTCTAATATAAGTAGATTGTCGAAGGGGCGTATCAATTGCCGCTATTATGTTCAAAAATACACCCAGCAGCACAATATTCCAAATCCTCAAATGTCCGCTCAATGCAAAAACCGCAATTAAGAATGACTGCAGTGCAAAAAGCACCTGTATCATCATCAAAAGTTTATGTCTGTTAAATTTATCAATAATTACCCCCGCAAAAGGAGTTACCAAGAAAAGGGGAATCGTATTAAAAAACATTATTAAACCCATCATAAACGGTGAATTTGTAATCTCGTAGACGACCCAGCTAATTGCAACATTCTGAATCCAAATTCCAACCTGCGATGTCACTAGTCCCGGGAAAAACAGTCTGAAATTCCGATACTTTAGTGACCTAAAAGCCGAAGCTATCCTGTTCATTTATTAATTACTTCCTTCCTTATCTTTATAAAATCTGTTATCCAGCATAAAAAAGCTGTCACAGTACTTATTATGACAGCTTTTATAAATTATCGCAAATATCTCAAAAACCACTATTATATTTTTTTAATTTTTCATCTTATATATTCACACTTGAAAGAATATATTTTAATATTAGAATAGATATGAAGGTTGACAATTTAATAACTTTTTTCGGGATGTAGCGCAGCTTGACTCTGCCGACGAAAACGTGACTAAATGTCACGTTTGAGGAGAGGTAGTACTTCGTTCAAGTACGCTCAACAACCCATTTGACAATTTAATAACTTTTTTCGGGATGT
>CALUTN010000177.1 GCA_944323665.1 Candidatus Gastranaerophilales bacterium
AAGTAAAAATCCGGAAAACAGTGCGCCAGAATCTCCCATAAAGATTTTTGTTGTGTTAAAGTTAAATGATAAAAACGCAAGCATAGAGCCTGCCAAAATAAACCCGATAAGTGCTGTAATAGGCTGCGCCGGTGTGGTTGAAACCGCAATTAAAGCCAGAGTTATTGAATTAACAGTAATAACGGAGCCGGCAAGCCCGTCTACTCCGTCTATAAAGTTTACAGCATTTGAGATTCCGACTATCCAGAGAATAGTTATCGGATAAGAAAACATTCCCAAATCAATGGCACCGCCAAACGGGTTAAAAATTGTATCAATCTTTACCCCTAAAAGATACACGATGGTTGCAATTGACAGCTGTATAATAAGTTTAAATTTAGCATCAAGATTGTATACATCATCGACCAGCCCCAGTAAAAACATTAAAGAGCCGCCCAGCAGAATGCCTGATAATAAACTGCCGTAAGGATAGTAGCTTAGTATAACGAGAAACAAAAATGTAAGCATCGTGCTTGACCAGATAGCAATTCCGCCAAGCCGGGAGATTGGAGATTTGTGGATTTTTCTTTCGTTCGGCAAATCAACCAGCCCCTCTTTTTGAGAGAAATCTATAACAAACGGAACTATAAACACCCCGAGCAGATACGAGATGAAAGCTCCTAATATATGTGCCTGTGTTAATTTAATAATAATGGTTGTATCCTCCTGTTTCTTATATATCCCTCTCTTTATGGAGAGATTTGAGGTGAGGGGTTAACTCTTTACCCTAACTATGTTATTCATTTTATTTTTGTCATGCTGAACTTGGTTCAGCATCTTAAGTTCGGAATGACATTTTAGCAATTTCTTTTAGATATAATGTCCCTTTCCTTTTACCCCCTGTACAACGGATGTTTCTCGCAAAGCTTAAGTGAATCAGCTCTTAAACTTTCTAAAACAGCCTCATTATCAGAGTTTTTAATAGCTTCAGATATAATTCTTGCAACTTCTTTCATATCTTCTTCTTTAAAACCTCTGGTTGTAACAGCGGCAGCACCCAGTCTGATACCGCTTGTAACAAACGGACTCTGAGGGTCGTTTGGAACTGTATTTTTGTTAGCCGTAATTCCGACTCTCTCAAGTACGTTTGCCATATCTTTACCGGTTTTACCGGTTTTTCTTAAATCAAGAGTCATAAGATGGTTTTCGGTCATACCGCCTACAACATCCATTCCGTTATCCAAAAGCCCCTGATTCATGGCTTTTGCATTCTTAACTATTTGAGCTGCATATTCCTTAAACTCATCTGATAGAGCTTCTTTGAGTGCTACGGCTTTACCTGCAATAATATGCTCCAAAGGTCCGCCCTGAGTTCCCGGGAATACAGCCTTATCAATCATTTGTGCAAACTCTTCGTCACACATAATAATTCCGCCTCTCGGACCTCTTAAGGTTTTATGTGTGGTTGTGGTTACAAACTGGGCATATCCTGCCGGTGACGGATGAACTCCGCCTGCTACCAGACCTGCTATATGTGCAATATCAGCTAATAAGTATGCGCCGGCTTCGTCTGCAATTTCACGGAACTTTTTAAAATCAATAATCTTTGAATAGTTGCTTGCACCGCAGATAATAAGTTTTGGCTTATGTTCAAGAGCCATTTGCCGTACGTTTTCGTAATCAATCCTTCCTTCCGAGTCAATACCGTAGCTTTTTACATCAAAATACATCCCGGAGAAATTAACCGGTGAGCCGTGGCTTAAGTGTCCGCCGTTTGATAAATCCATTCCGAGAACTCTGTCTCCCGGTTTTAGAAGAGCCATAAAGACAGCCATATTTGCCTGAGCTCCTGAATGCGGCTGAACATTAGCGTGAGCCATTCCAAAAAGTTTGCAGGCTCTTTTTTGAGCAAGCTCTTCAATCTTGTCAACTACTTCACATCCATTATAGTAGCGTTTGTGAGGCTTACCTTCCGCATATTTGTTTGTTAACACTGTTCCGCAAGCCTGCATAACTGCTTCTGATGTAAAGTTTTCACTTGCAATAAGTTCAATTGTTGTTTGCTGGCGTTTAAGTTCTTCTTCAATACACTCAGCAACTTCTATATCTTCTGTTCTTACTTTATCTAAATTCATTTTGCTCCCCCTCTCCTAACTGACCAAACCGCCGAATGCCATAACATCTTCATAAGCGGCACCTGCTTCAAGCATTTCTTCCGCTGTGAATCCGAATAGAGTTATTGTATCAATAACCTCATTTTTATTATCCATGTTTTTAATGACTGAATCAAGAGCCGATTCTCTTGTCATATATTGAAATTTATCATTAACTATATGTTTCAGGCTTCGTCTTTTTGCTTTTCCCATATTTACCCGTTTATCTCCATACCCAGAAGTGCCGCTCCTATCATGCCGGAATAGTTTCCGGCAGTAGCTAGTCTTATTGATGTCGGAGAGACAACTAAATCTTCATTAACCTCTTTTTCAACCTTTTTGATGTCGACAAACTGCGCCATTGAGCCTGAGAGGACAACACAATCAGGGTCAAAAAGATTTGTAAGTCCTTTAATTCCGACAATAATATCATTTTGCCAGCGGTTAAATATCTCTGTCATCTTTTTATCACCGCTTTTGAGTCCGGCAATAACGTCATAAGTAGTTACATCTTGTGTTTTTAATGCTTCTTCCGCA
>CALUTN010000178.1 GCA_944323665.1 Candidatus Gastranaerophilales bacterium
ACTCTTCCTTCTTTATTAGCAATAGAACCGAGCGGAATCCAGACAGGAGTATGAGAAATTATATTAACCTTTTCAGCACAGTCTCCGCAGGCATAAATATCCGGAATACTCGTTTCCATACGACTGTTAACTTTTATTGCTCCCGTAATTCCGAGATCTGCTCCGGCATCTTTTGCAATATCCACCACCGGTCTTACTCCGGCAGCGAGGACAACCATTTCTGTCTCAAATCCTGAACCTCTTGCGGTTAACACTCCGCTTACTTTTTCTTCCCCTATAAACTCACTTATAACATCATCGGTTATAATTTTTACCTGATTATTTGAGTTTTCTATAATGTAATTTTGAATAAGAGATGAAATATCTTCATCAAAAACAGAAAGTATAAACGGAGAACGCTCAATCAACGTAACATTTTTACCGTTTTTAACAAAAGCCTCAATGAGTTCTATTCCAATATATCCACCGCCAATTACGGTTATATTGTTAACTTTCTGCATAGTTGATTTTATGGCAATTCCATCATGAAGGGTTTTTAGGGTATAAATATTTTTCAGATTATCTTTCGGAAGCTCCGGAAGATATGGGATAGAACCGGTTGCAATAACAAGTTTATCATAGTTTACAAAATTCAATTCTCCTGATTCCAAATCTTTTACCATAATTTTTTTATCAATAGGAAGAATCTTTGTAACCTGATTTAATGTATGTACATGAATTCCGCTTTTTTCGAACTCTTCTTTTGAACGTACAATGAGTTTCTGCCAGTCCTCAAAATTACCCTCAATATAGTAAGGCAAACCGCAAGCAGAATAGGATACATGAGTATCTTTGGTATAAATGTGAATATCAGAATCCGGCAGCATCCTTTTGGATTTTGCGGCAGCTTTGGCCCCCGCAGCAACTCCGCCTATTATTACAATCTTCATACAGGAATTGTGAATTAATTTATTAAGCTGCGCAATTAGCCGGAGGATGATTATTTCCCGACCAGTAATGTAATGTCGTTAAATACTACAAATATCATTAAAATTATTAATAAAGAAAAGAAAACAGAAGAAATTTTCTCTATAATATCTTCATTAAGAGGCTTGCCCATAATCTTTTCTATAAACAGAAATATCAAATGCCCGCCGTCTAATGCCGGAATCGGGAGTATATTCAAAATAGCAAGATTCATGGAAATCAATGCCGCAAGCAAAATTCCTGATGATTTGCCGGCTTTTTCTATCATATCCCCGCCGATTTTTGTAATAGCAACAACACCATGCATCTCTTTTAGAGGAACGTTTCCGGTAAACAATTGCCCGAGAGAATACATCATCATATAAGTATTATCCCAGAGGTATTTGCTTCCGCCCTTAACTATCTTAGCCAAAGTATTTGTTTTAATCATTGTTTGTTTGGCAGCAAGCCCTACACCGATTACCCCTTTTTCATCAGGATAAATGGGTTTAAGTTCAACTCTTTTGCCGTTCCTTAAAACCGTAATATTTATCGGATGAACTCCGTCTGACAGAACTTGTGCTATTTCGTACAAAGTATACTTACCATCAGATGTATAAACATTTTTTCCTTCAAGTTGTTTTTTCAAAACCTTAAGTTCAGAACTAAGTTTAACGCCCTCTTTTTTAAAATATTTAGCACCCTTAGCAGCATATTTATCCATTGTAATCACATCGGTTGCTAAATTTTTCGGAAGCCTTATAGATAAATCTGCCGGGATAATTTCATCTCTTTCAAGACCGGGATTAAGACCTTTTAATTTATCATAATTTTTATCTATGGTTTCTTGTGAAACTATACCGTTATTTTTAGCGCTGCTTCTTACAATAGTTACAAAAGAATATGCATTTTTGATATCACATCCGTTGGCAGAAAGAATCCTATCACCTGTTTGAAGCCCTGATTGCCAAACGCTTGCTCCTGCAGGTGCGCTTATTCCGGCAGCATAGATTTCATAATTCCCGGACGGAAGCTGCTTTGCCCATGCTGCAACAAAAAATACAAGAGCAAATGCACAGATAACGTTTGCAATAACACCTGCCGAAACCACAACAGCTCTCTGCCAGATAGGTTTATTTACAAACCTGTCCTTTGAATCCGCAGGAAGATTGCAGTCCTTGTTATCATCAGGGAAAGAAACATATCCTCCCAGTAAAAAGGCATGTACAAGAATTTCTACATCACCGCATTTTGTCCTAAAAAGAGTCGGACCGACAGGAAGTCCGAAACCGAACTTTTCCACTTTTATTCCGAATGCTCTTGCAGCAAGAAAATGTCCTGCCTCATGAACAAGAATCAGTAAGCTCAATAGAAGTATCATTATAATTATCGACATTGTTTTCTCTCCTGTACTGTTATTGCAAACGATAACATTTTAATGTGATAATTTTAACATAAAAGAATCTCATGTTATAATAAATAAGCATTATAAAAAAGAAGGTAAAAAATGACAACAGCTATATATCCGGGCAGCTTTGACCCAATAACAAACGGACACCTTGATATTTTAAAAAGCGGTTCTGAAATTTTTGATAAAGTAATTATTGCAGTTTCCAGCAATATTGAAAAAAAAGGGTTCATTCCCGTAGAAAAAAGAGTTGAATTAATAAAAGAAAGTGTCATAGATTTAAAAAATGTAGAAGTTGAT
>CALUTN010000179.1 GCA_944323665.1 Candidatus Gastranaerophilales bacterium
ACCTGTTGTTTTGCCACTAATCTTTCCTTCATTATTCACCATGATGTATAATACTCTAAAAAAAAAAATTTTGCCATAATTAAATTAAAATGTAAAAACTTTTATATAAACTTCTCTTGATTTTTCTCTGTGAGGATTCTATAATCCCATGTAAAGAGAGAGTTTCAGGAGTATAGTTTATGAAAATTTTGTTTGCTTCAGCGGAGGTTGCCCCTTTTTCCAAAGCCGGCGGTTTGTCTGATGTTGTCGGAAGTTTACCTAAATTTTTGGAAAAGGATGCCGAAATTGCTATTTTTACCCCGCTTCACGGCTGTATTGATATAAATAAGTGGGGAATAAAAGAGCTTGAAAATTCGGAAATGTGGATAACTTTCGGTTATTCTCCTCAAAAGTTTAAGCTTTTTATGTGCAAACTCCCTTCAACAAATATCAATGTCTTTTTTGTCCAAAATGACTGGTATTTTACCTGCTTTAACGAAGTTTACCCGAAATGGCTTGACCCTCGTTATGAGCACGAAAGATATATAGCTTTTTCGCTTGCAACTTTAGAATACGCAAAGCAGCTTAATTTCAGAGCCGATATAATCCATTCTAATGACTGGCACACTGCTATGATTCCTCTCTATATCAAAGCAAATTACAAGTTTGATGAATTCTGGTCAAAAACTAAAAATGTATTCGAAATCCACAATCTAGCTTATCAGGGTGTCTGGTTTGAAGATATTCTGGATTTTGCAAATATGAGAAAAGATATTGTCTATAATGAATGGGGCTGCGAACACTACGGGCGTGTAAACTGGATGAAAGGCGCAATCAACTATTCAGATAAAATAGTTGTTGTTTCTCCTAATTATGCTCACGAAATTTTAACCGGAGAATACGGAGAGGGTATGGACTATACTCTAAGAGGGCATACCGATAAGATTGTCGGAATCCTTAACGGCATAGATTACGATGTATTTAACCCAAAAACCGATAAAAATATTTTCAAAAACTATGATATTAATTCACTTGAAAATAAAGAAGAAAATAAAAAACGGGTATTGGAAAACTTCGGGCTTAAATATAATCCGTCCAGACCGCTTATCGGGTTTGTTTCCCGTCTTGTTGACCAGAAAGGTCTTGACTTAATCCGTCAAGTTGAAGGTGATTTGCAGTATTTGGATGCAGATTTTATCTTCTTGGGTTCGGGAGATAAAGACTATGAAAATCTCTTAATCTGGCTTTCTAATAATACTCCTAATATCAGGGCTTATGTGGGATATAAACCTGATGTTGCAAATCAAATTTATGCAGGCTCAGACTTTTTCTTAATGCCTTCCAAATTTGAACCTTGCGGACTTTCTCAGCTTATCGCAATGAGATACGGTTCTTTGCCGATAGTCAGAGCAACCGGAGGACTGGAAAATACAGTTACGGGCTATCCGCTTGATAACTCAACCGGATTTAAGTTCTGGGGCTATGACGGTTGGGCTATGAAAGATGCTATTCTCTGCGCAATGAATGTTTATAAAGATAAATACACCCTTAATGCTATGAGAACAAGCGCTATGAAAGCAGATTTCAGCTGGAAGGAAAGTGCTAAAAAATACCTTGAGATGTATAAATCTCTGGTATAATGTTTTTATGAAAAACTTGTACAAAAAATCAGGTGTAAATCTTAGCGAAGCTCGTGAGCTTGAAAGAAAAATATCCTCAATTGGCGATAATATAGGGAGATTTGCGGGAATAAACGGGAATATTGTTTCGACCTGCGACGGAATCGGAACAAAAATTATCCCGCTCTATAAAAGAGGGTTGTATAAAACTATTGCTCAAGATTTAGCAGCCGCAAACCTCAATGATTTAGCAGCATCGGGAGCTAAAGCCCTGGGTTTTTCGGACTATATAGCCGTTTATAAGCTTGAGAGCGAAAGAGTATCTCAAATTATTTTGGAGCTTGCAAATATATTAAAAGAGCATTCCTGCCCTCTTCTTGGAGGTGAAACAGCTGAAATGCCGGATTTAATAACAGAAGGAAATATTGATATCTCCGGTTTTGTAATAGGAGAGGGTAATGGAGTAAATAGTATTAACCTTAAAGAAGGAGATTTGATAATAGGGCTAAAATCCAGCGGAGTCCACGCAAACGGGTTTTCGCTTGTAAGAAAGTTTTATACTGACGGCAGGTTATCGGAAAAAGAATTTGAAGAAACCCTTAAACCTTCATATATTTATTATTCAAAAGTCTTAAAACTCTGGGAAAAAGGGCTTATTAAAGCAGCCGCCAATATTACCGGAGGCGGAATATATTCAAATCTCAAACGTGTTGTTCCGGAGTTTGAACTCGACCCTAACTCATTTGAAAAAATCCCCGTTTTAGAAAAGTTAAAAGAACTCACAGGGGAAGAAGAGTTTTATCAGGTATTTAATCCGGGAATAGGCTTCTGCCTGGCAGCAGAAAGTTTCAGCGAGGATATAAAACAGATTTGCGGCGAATTTTCACCGAGAATAATCGGGAGGGTATTATGAAAAAACTCGCTATTCTCGGCTCAGGCTTCGGTTCAAATTTTGAAGCTGTTGCAAGATATCTTAAAGATGCAGAGATAGATCGGAAGAGCGTCG
>CALUTN010000180.1 GCA_944323665.1 Candidatus Gastranaerophilales bacterium
CATATAACTTCGTTAAAATCTTCAAACATAACAAACTCCCGTTTTATTCTTTAATTATACATTAAAAATATTTGCAGGAGAAATTAACAACCTTAATTGCCGATTTCAGCGGCTCTTGCTGCCATTGAGCGTGATATATTAATGAGTGCGAGGTTAGCTTCGTAAGCTCTTTGAGCCATAATAGCATCAGCCATATCTACCATGGCATTAACATTTGAAGCTCTTATATAACCATTAGCATCGGCATCGGGATGCCCCGGGGAATAAATTCGTTCCCCGAGTGTCGGATCTTCTACACAGCCGTTAAATACCACACCGCCCTGTAAATATGGCAGTGTACCAACGCCAAAAACATCATTCTTCATTGTATTCATCAATCCGTGGAATGATATATCCTCGGAAGCATTCAGTACGGGGATTCTTCTTACATAATTAGGAGTATCAATGTTAGCAATATTTTTGGCATGGATATCGAGTCTTAAGCCATGAGCCTTTAATGCATTGGAGCCTATGTTAATTGATTCTAAAATACTCATAATTAACCTACTTTCCTACATTTAAAACCGTACGCATTTCTGTAATAATTTTTGACATCCGCTTCGTTGCCATAGTGTACATAATGGAATTTTTTTGAATTTCAGCGAGTTCTTCCGCTATATCAATTTCTTGACGTGTTCTATCTTCTATAACACCGGAGGGACCCAGAGCAGAAGATAATTTAGTTTCAATAGGGCTGTTCATACTTCCCAAGTACTGAGAAAAGTCAATATCACGCCTGACATAACCCGGAGTATCAACGTTAGCAATATTCGCACCTAAAGCTCGCTGCCTTTGTGATATCAAATCCAGCATTAGGGATGTTTTGCCCATCGAATCTAAACTTGTAAACGTCATTTATTTGCCTTTCATTAATCTATATTGAAAATATCCGCGCAGTAATTACCTTATTCACGTATATTAATTGATTTATTGTACATATCATCAGCAACTTTCATAAGGTTCATACTCGCAATCATTGAAGTATTAAGTCTCATAAGGTCATTGATTTCATCATAAATATTTGTATTAGAAACTTCTGTTGCATATTGTCTTATATTTTGCTCATCTTTAATAATTCTCGGATTACCTGAATCTTCTGTTACAATCATTTTATTGTTATGACCTTGTTCAAGAGATTCAGGAGAATCAAACTGCACAATTGGAATAGTTCCGATTTTTTCCGGTAGAGAACCGGCTGTATCGTAGCTCAAAACATCTCCGTTGGGTTTAATTTCAAATTTATATGAATTTGCCGGAATTTTAATACCATCTCCGACCATCCAGTCATCGACTGTCATAAGATAGCCATTAGCACCTCTTTTCAAAGAACCGTCACGTGTGTATTGAACCTCTCCGTCAGGAGAAACAACAGGAATATAACCCTCACCCTCTATTGCAATATCATAAGGATTTTTACTTACTCTAATCGCACCCTGTAGAGCATTACACCTGATTGCACCGTCAATATAACCGTCTTCACGCAAAATTTGCTCAAATCTTGAGGTTTTATAAGCAACGGTATTATAATTAGCCAGATTGTTTGCAAGATAACCAAGCTTTTCAAACTGCATTGTTGTATTATTTATACTTTTTCTTATAACTGCTTGTAGATTATACATATATTAAATCTCCTATGAAGTAGAGCCTAATTGGCTTATGACTTTTTGCAAATTTGAGCTTTCCAGCAAGAATATTTGACGATTTGCTTCAAAATTCCTTACTACAGGCTTAACAGCGAGAAATTCATTTTGTAGGACAACATTAGAATGCTCATTGTAGCCCTGTTTGACATCCGGATTAAGAACTGCCATCCCGTTAGAATCGACAATCCCCAGAAACCCTGCTTCTACGAGGCGGTTAGAGACTTTATCCCAGACACTGATTTTACCTTTAGTATTTACTACAACCTGCGAAGGGTTATCCGGAACAACAGGAAGTCTTATGGGCAGCCCGGCATCCGAGAGTACATGTTGATCTTCCAAATCTAAAAGATATCCATCTTTATCCAACTTAAACCTTCCGTCACGGGTAAGTTTTACACCTTCGGGGGTTTGGATTTGAAAATAACCTTTATTTGCCATTGTTATATCAAGCGGATTTTTGGAGACCATGATTCTTCCTACTGCATCATCAACTGTATTGGAAAGCCCATGAACACCTATGTATTCAGTAAAAGAAGATACAACGGGTTCTCGTCTCTGGAAACCGACTTTATCAAACCCCGCAACATTTTCGTTTATCATGCCGAGAACTTCACTTTGAAGATGCATCGCTCTAATAGAGGATTTCATACCTTGTTCACAAAATCTTACGCCGCCGTTAATTTGCATATATTTTACCTCATTTCTCACATGTTAATCGGTGTTTATCAGGGTTACTTGAATGTTTTTTGATAAAATCCTCCGATTAATGGAGATAATAAATATATAAGTATAATTTTCAGAAAGTCAAAGTTGACAATAGGATTTGTTTCTTATATTATTAACTTTGTTGCCGGTATAGCTCAACGGTAGAGCAACGGTTTTGTAAACCGTAGGTTGTAGGTTCGATTCCTATTACCGGC
>CALUTN010000181.1 GCA_944323665.1 Candidatus Gastranaerophilales bacterium
TCTCAAACGCAGCAGCTGTCCTTAGGATTGTTCCGAGATTCCCCGGGTCTTTTATCCCCTCAAAAAGAGCAATCTTTTTTAGGCTTTTTAATTCTTCAAGGGCATGACCAGGCTGCTTTGCTACAGCTGCAACTTTCGGCGGGGTTTTTGCGTCTGTAATTTTTGACATAACAGCTTCACTTACTTCTGTCTGATTTATGCCCGTATATTTTGCAGATGGTTTCAATACAAATATTTGCTTAATATCAAGACCTGCTCCTATAGCTTCATCAATTCCTTTAGAACCTTCTATAATAAATAGTCCGGATTCATCTCGATATTTTTTTTGGAGAAGCTTAGCTGTTTCTTTAATAAGCTCATTATTTACGCTTGTTATCTTCATAGGACTTTAAACTCCTTAAGCCATTCTTTTTCTTGCTCATTCAAGAGGTTAAAATCAATTAATTTACCCTCAAAGCCCATTTTAACAAAAGAGATATTCTTGCAGTCTTTTCGGTAGCAGGAGTTTTCAAGACGCACTCCGAAATATTCCGGATTATAAAGTCCCGGTTCTATTGTAAAGCACATATTATTGAGGATTTCAATTTTTGCTGCCTCGTTTTGGCTCAAATTTGGCGGGTATTCGTGAACATTAATTCCTATACCGTGTCCGAGACCGTGTGAGAATGTAAATCCCTCTATTATGTTATCAAGAATTGAATGAGCTAGAGTATCAATCTCAAAACCTGTCGCTGCATTATTGTGATAAGCGTTTAAAAAGGCTTTTAATACAGTTGTGTAAACTTGTTTTTGTAATTCAGAGGGTTTTCCTTTTACGAAAACTCTCGTTATATCTGTTGCAAGTCCGTTTTTATAATAAGCTCCGCAATCAATCAGCACTAAAGAACCTTCTTTTAAATATACATCTTTAGCATTTTTTGAATAATGCGCCAAAGCTGAATTTTTGTCTATTGCTACAATTGATTTAAAACTTAATGACTCAGCTCCGTAGTTTATAAACTCTTCTCTGAGTTTTTTTGCTATATCAAATTCACTCAGGTTATCATTTGATTCAATATAACTGCGAATAGCCATTACAGCTTTATCGGTAGCTTCAAAATTCTTTTTATAAAATTCAATTTCTTCGTCTGTTTTTACGGATTTAAGAATTTTTACTTTGGAAACTTTATGAACCGGATATTTAATTAAAGAATAATCATAAGCATTTATTGAATTTTTATCAACAACAAGTTCTTTATCAAAGTTCTTTAAAAATTCATCAGCAGGTTCCGTAAAAAGAATTTGTTTATCTCCGTCAATAAACAACTTTCCCCAGATTTTAGCGGAACCGTCCTCGGAAAAATCTCTTAAACCCGTAAGATAAGAAACTTCTTCTAAATTAGTTATAAATGTTGGTTTTTCTGTTGTAAATTCTCGGGGTTTGTAACCGCAGTTTACTGTTTTTTCTGTATGTGAGCAGGTGTAATCATTTATAGGGTCGTCTATGAGTAATTTAGTATTAACTTTCGTCTGAAATTTTTCGTATCGGCTTTGCGAGACCTTTCTAGATATAATTCCGAGAACCTCCTCCGGCTTAATAAGCTTGCATATTTCATCATCCTGTTTTTGCCCGAGCCGGAGTTTTACTACATTTATACCCTTTTTTGCCTCCATATCCGCCTGTGTATGGTATCTGCCGTCAACAAACAGGTAAATTCCCCTTGGGGTGATTAAAGCATCCCCTGTTGAGCCGGAAAACCCTGTTAAAGTATATCTTGCGTTTTCTTTAAGAGCGGAATATTCTGTTAAATACTCGTTAGTTGAGTTAACAAGCAGGCAGTTAATATCTAAATTTTTTAGGACGGTATTGTAATCCATTGTTCTCCTACCTTCACCCCTTTACTCCTTTTTACCCCTCGTCGATATCAGTGAGTTTAATTAAATGCCAGCCGAATTGGGTTTCTACAGGTTTTGAGATTTCACCTTTTTTTAGTGCAAAAGCAGCATCTTCAAAAGGTTTAACCATCATACCTTTTCCGAACCATCTTAAGTCTCCTCCGTTGCGACCTGAAGGGCATTTTGAATATTCTTTTGCTAAGTCTTCAAAAGCTACGCCATTCTCTATATCCAATAAAAGATTTTCAGCTTGTTCTTTTGTGTCAACTAAAATGTGGCTTGCTCTGATTTTCATATTTAATACTCCTTTTCTTTTTTTATTTATTGTAGCATAAAGGGGGCGGAAATGATGTAATCATTTCCGCCCCCTTTAAAAAAAAGCTGACCGCGAGGCCAGCTATAAATATCAACCAACAATTTCTTTAACTTCGGCAGCAAGGTTTTTAGAATCGACCTTGATACTTGGTCCCATAGTTGTAGTCAGATAGACTGACTTAACATAAGTACCTTTAGCTGATGACGGTTTTGCTCTTAAAACAGCATCTGCTAATGTTCCGAAGTTTTTAACTAAATCTTCATTGCTGAACTGGATTTTCCCGATAGGGCAGTGAATCATACCCTGTTTATCAGCTCTGAATTCAACTTTACCAGCTTTAGCATCTTTAACTGCTTTAGCTATATCAAGTGTAACAGTACCGGTTTTAGGGTTTGGCATT
>CALUTN010000182.1 GCA_944323665.1 Candidatus Gastranaerophilales bacterium
TTACAAACAAACCTCTTGAGACGGTACACTCATTTCCCGTAACTTTATATATAGGACACACCGACTGGCATAGTCCGCATTTTGAGCAAGAATGAATACTGTCCTTAAAATCTTTCAGCTGGTTCATATATAAATTTTAGCATAAATCAGGAAAGTAAAATGTTGTAAAAACAGTATTTCTGCATCCGGCTATTATTTGCCGAATTTTCCATTTCAGAATATATTATTAATGAACAAATTTTATTTTTCATCGTTAATATTGTATATGGTATGATTATATAGGTAATAAGAAGGAGAAAATTTTATGAAAAAGACATTAATTGCACTTGCCGTATTAAGTTTATTTGCAGGGAGTACAACCCTCTCCAGCCAGGCAGTAACCGCCGAACGTCAGGAAAGAGGGTATATTTCCGTCAACACATCAGCTAATACCGAAATAGCTCCGGATGTTGCAGAAATCTCTTTTGCCGTTCAAACTTCGGATGCAAAATCTATGCAAAAAGCTACTAACGACAATAAACAGATTTCTGATAAAGTCTTTGCTCAATTAAA
Organism: Candidatus Gastranaerophilales bacterium; assembly: GCA_944323665.1. Classification (GTDB taxonomy): domain Bacteria; phylum Cyanobacteriota; class Vampirovibrionia; order Gastranaerophilales; family Gastranaerophilaceae; genus CAG-196. The sequence goes on from CALUTN010000182.1 coordinate 553, forward strand.
ATCAATGATTGACACGAAAAACGGAGATTACATTAAAACAGCTGATTTCAGCGCATCGCCAATATACACTTACACAAACTCAAAGAAAAGCTTTGACAGATACGAAGTTTCCAATAGAGTAATTGTTCATACAAAATCTATTGATAAAGTAGGGAAAATGATAGACAGTGCAATTGCAGCCGGAGCAACAAATGTGGATAACCTTACATTCTCAGTATCAAATTATGATACTCAATGCAACGAGTTAATCAAGATTGCATCCCAAAAAGCAAACGACAGGCTTGCTGTTATAACAAGTCTTTATAATACTGAAGCGGACGGCATAAGGACTTTTGATGTAAGCTGCAGTGCCAATAGCTCAAATTCACCGAGATTATATATGGCAAAAAATATGCTAGCAGCCGTAGCTGATGGCGTCGCAGCCGAAGAAGGCTCTTCTACAAGTATTTCCAACGGTGTTGTAAAAATATACGCAAACCTTAACGCAACATTTTTTGTAAAATAACCGGTTGACAGCCAAAGCATATAGGGGCGGAATCCGACCGGTTCCGCTCCTTTTGGTTTATAATTCAACCGGACGGCTTTTTGTTACATAATTTTACATACTGACAAAATTTTTCTTTTTCGGGTTTGTATCAAATATGAAGATAACAGCAAATTTTAACCAACCGGCATTTCAAGCACACTTTCTTAACAGTAAATCTTTGGAAATGATAACTGACTATGCAATACAAAAAGGCAAAATTGATAAACTTGCTATAGCGAAAAGGAATATTGAAAGCTGCTATAATGATGTATACTTAAGAGTTGATATTTTTAAGTCAAAAAATTTTCCCTGCATAACCTTTTCCAGATTTACCCCCAAAAAACGGATAAAGAATCCTGAGAGTATGAATGACTTTGTATTAACAAATACAAAAATGTATAAAAGCCTAAAGCCCTGTAATTTGTTAAAATATGCCTTACATAAAGTAATCAGGCTTGGATATGATGTTCCCAATTATCCCCTTTTTCAAGATGTAGTAATTAATAAGACCGGCAAAAAGAAAAAATAATTATACGATGTAAATATGGAGCAACTGTTCAAGGACTTGCGCCTTATCTTAGTCATTTACCTGAGCGGCAAAATCCCCCCTCTTCGCTCCTCGCTCGCACAGAGTCAAAAAAGGAAGAGTTATTAATCACTTTGTTAACCGCTCATCCTGTCCCCTCTAAAATGAGGTGGTGCTAATTTACAACCAAGAAATTCCTATTGAAAGAATTGAAAGTACAATTGCGCCTAAAAAAGCACTCCAAAAACCGTCAATTTCAACACCAGGAACTAGATAGGCTACAAACATAAATAAAAGAGCATTTATAACAAGAATGAAGATTCCTAAAGTCAGAATATTTATTGGAAGAGTGAGAAAAATTAACACAGGTTTTATTACAACGTTAACTATTGCAATTACAACTGCAGCTATTAACGCAGTTGTGAAACTTGAAATGGTAATTCCCGGAATAATCCAACTTACAAACATAATACAGAGTGCAAGTGCAGCCCATTTTATAAGTAACATAATCATAATTTCCCCCTTTTTATGATAATTATAGTTTAATTTAGAAAAAAAACATTCCCTGTGACGGTTAATATTTAAAACCAGTCAATAAGTTTTTTAATTTCTCCAAATTCAAAAGACGTCTTTGCAAAAATTTCCGGACTTGTCATGTTTTTTAAATCTATACAATACGCCTTAGGCTGGATTTTGTAACCGTATTTTTTTACAAGCTCTTCGTCTATTTTTTTCTCTTCCCGATTAATTACCTTGGAAAAATTAAGTCCCAGACTCTGACAAAAAGGAACTTTCAGCTTTTCGTTTGAGCCGGCTGTTAATAATCCGAATGTTCTGCATATAATTCCTCTAAAATCATAGATAGAACAGTCTTTTTCATCATTTAAAAACGGGCATCTGTACATAAAAGC
>CALUTN010000183.1 GCA_944323665.1 Candidatus Gastranaerophilales bacterium
TCTCTAGTACATTTATAAATTACCTCATTCTGGATATAATATTTATTTATATATATCTACATAGGAGGAGTGTAAGGAATCGGATCTTCTACTGTCCCTTCATGCTCTTCATCAACAACTTTCCAAAGACTGGCGGTTTCGAGTCCAGGTTTCCAATTTTCCTAAGTAGTATGATCCTTAATACATTCCCAAAGAAGATTATCATACTAATATCGTTCTCCTTGTTTTACTTCTATAGAATCTGCAGACCATACTGGATAAAATTCTTTAACTTCTAAAGCCCCACTATTACTTAAACTCATAGTATTGATGTTAGCTCTAGTCTAATTAGATAATATTTGCATAGCTTTAACTTTAGCATAGTCTTCATTAGGCTATACATAATCCTCACCATGTACCCACTCTTCGCTATTCATTAATTCAGTAAACTCACTACTATCAAATTCATATCTAGTAAGTTTACTAAATTCATCTATATTTCTTATATATTCTTCGTGTAAAACTACCTAAGTCTAGTCTACTGATTGTCTCATTGTTGGAATTACTTCTATTCCATAAGATTTTAATTTAGCTATATCACAGATTACGAATTTCATATTTTTTTATTTTTAAGTTGTTTCTTCTATTTCATCTACTCCATCTAATAGATTATATTTCTTGATAACATACTATATCTAATCATCAGTTAATTCTTCTTTGAACCCAAGGAATTTATAAATTGCCATATTAGAAAAATAATTATTTTTATAGTAGCTACCTCCTATAACAGGTATAGTAGTTTCTTTGGTTAATTTAGATTTGATATGAATGAGGTGTTTTTTATCAATAAGATCTAAAGTTTTAATAGTTGTATTATATTTTCCATTAATATAAGTGCCATTTACATTTCTTGAATTATATGCTGTCTAATTTGCTGAATCCAGGAATATAGCGAAATCATCCCTAGACGTTCCAATCTATCCATATCTCTAATCATATAATACAGTATTTTTAGAAAAAGGTCTACATAACATAAATACAGTCTTAAATCCACTATCAAAAGATTCAAGAGCAATATAATCATCTGTACCATCTAATACTAAAGCTCCTGGGTATTCTGGAATTAGTTCTATAGTAGTAGGTATTTCAGAAGTAGTACTAAAATATAATAAATTTGGAGATATAGTCGCTCCCTCTGGATAACTATCAAATACTGGCAGAATAATCTCTGTTTCCTAGTTTTCGTTAATAACTTCTGTTATTATATTCTTTGTAGTTTGACTAGATTCACCTTCTTTTATGTACTTTGCATCATACTTAATCATAAAGGAATTATCTCCTTTTATTTTAAATTTATATGACTCCTAAGTATTTAAATTTTTACAAAATCCCCAACCTTCTTTAGAAATTCTACTCCATATAATTTTAGTTCCGTTTATAACCTAACATTCTCCACCAGTAGTATTATTCCATGAATTAAAATCAGTACCATATCCTCCATACCCACTCATACCACTCCAAGCAAAGTTGTAAGCTTTAGCATCATTATCATTTCCACTTTGGTCTACTATAGTTTCTCTATTTTCATCTTCATTTGAACCTAGACTAAAGTCATAGTAACAATCTGGAGTGGGTATTTCGGATGGAAGTAAATACTCAGGATCAATATATTTTCTTATAAAAGATTTAATTTCTGATTCTTCTAAGGATTTGTTAAATAGATATGCTGAGTAGAATGCCCCATTCCATGCTCTGTTATAGTTATAAGTACCATCTCTAATACATCCAATACATAGCATATTTGTGTCCTATTTCTTTCCTTTATTTAAAGTTTGATTAGTATAATTAAGAGGTGTTAAATATATTATATTATTATTAACATAATTAACAGAATTAGAATGATTATAAGAGTACACTATAGTTCTAGAACTCTCAAAATTTGACTAATTAGTTAATTCACAAATAAAGGCTCCTTCTCCAACGTTTTTAGCTTTACTTATAAAGCATGGTTCATCAGATATTTTACTAATAAACTATCTCTTAGCAATAAGAGTAAAATCATTCTAAATAGGCATATTCTTACAAATACCATAATCATCAACTCCATCAAATACAAGAGCATTTGGATATTGATAATCTTTAAACCATTCTACTTCTTCCCCTCCTTTTACTACAGTGAAATTTTTAACTAAAAAGTAACCTCCTTCATTAAAAGTGATATAATCAAACCTTACATTAGGAGCACCGTCATCTTCTTCAGTTGTAGGATCAGAAGAATTATAATGATTATTTAAAGTAAGTACTCTTTTCAAGTGTATCTTACCATTACTTATTATCGCCTAATTAAAGCCCGAATAGGAATAATACTTGCCAAACTATATGTTTATACTTGAATTAGAATCGAAATTAATATTATATGCTTCATAATCTACAGACATAGTTATTATATCTCCTTTTTTAAGACCAGTAACCTTATACCCTAATTTTATTACAGCATTAAGTTTGTTTTCTACAGAAGTAATTTTAACCTCATTCTCACTTCCTTGTGCATAATTTCTATGACCGCCATATCCACTCATTCCAGCATAGGCCATATTATTTAAAGTGATATCATGACCATGTCCTGTTAAATCTTTAAGTATATTTCTATCAGAGTCTTCATTTGTCTTACCTTCTGCAGACCATGCAGCCACAAGACCAGGGTAGATAAGGTCTCCCTTAGCTACCCGTAGTGCTTGATTAGTTAATAATCTTCTTCTAAATGTACTCATTTATTAAGCCCCTCCCATGACTGCTATATTGTTTACAATAGAAACCTAGTAAGTTTTATTATTGTCTACTAAACTGTCTCCTATCCACTTCACTGTTTCAGGTAATGTTAGCACTGTAGGAGTATCACCACTAGTGAATTCAAACATATATTCATTATATATATTAGGTATCTCTGAACCCAGAGTGATGTTTAAAGAAGAAACTTCTCCAAATTTATATAATTTATTAGGTTCTATAGTTTTCGTAACTTCTCCCGATTCTGAAGATATAGTACTTATAGCATCAGCCTTATTATTAATTACTTCCTATATAGTTTCAACCTCACTATAGTTAGTCCCATCATATCCTCCTACATTAACTACATAAAAGTCTCCATTTTTCATTATCTCTATAGCATTTTTCTATTTAGAACTTTCCCAATTATTGAAATATCGAGTTCCATTACCTATAGAAAATAATGTTTTTTGATTATCCGCACTTCCAGTATTAGATTTATTAGAAATTCCAAAAGCAGATTCTCCAAAATTAGTAGCAATGGTTTGCCAGTTAAATGCACAAGTATTATCCTAAATGGCTATACATCTACAACCTACTGCTATACTAGCACCATCTACAAAAGTTACAGGTACTGATAGACAGCCCCATCCTACTATAGAGCACTATTCAGCTCTTCCCGATCCTATAGCTAATGACCATTGATCAGCATAACCTCCTACTTCTGCAGAATAATCATTAAAATCAGTATATGGATTTAACGTTTCTGATACTGTTATAGTTTCATTTTCTGGATCTATAGAAGTTACTACAGCATAGTATTGTTTAGTATCTTCACTATCTTCACTAATCTTATCTTTGCTCTTAATTATTCTATTTGAAAAATACTATGTAGGACAATTCCTCATCATCCAATAACCAGAACTACCATTAGAAACCACTTTATAAGTAGTACTATTCTTTATACCAGTAAGATAAAGGTTACTTAATAAATTATTCCCGATTAATATTGAGTTAGATTTTGAAACTCCTATCTATCCTTTTAATCCAGTAGAAAATCCATAACTTTCTTTATTACCTATTGATATATACTCGTGATCAGTATCCTCTGATATAAAATCTATTAAATCCTATTTCTAGTTTAAAGCTTCTTGAGTCGCAGTAGAAATAGGTTTATCTAAATCAGAAGTATTATCTACATTTTCCAATCCAACCTAAGCTTTAGTAACATTATGTGGGTTATTATTATCTAATATATGTGAATTTAACTCAGATTTTTTAGAATATGTAGTATTTATCTAGTTTCCATCAGAATCATATTTTGCTTTAAATTCATAGTTTTTACCATGAATTTGCATATTTTTAATTGTATCCATTAATTTATAATTAAATTCTCTTCTATTACTGCATGAGTATCTATATTATTTTTTACTTCTTCTAACTAATCTTTTGTAGCATAATTTTCTAATACACTTTCATCTATTTCTCCAGATGAAATCTATCCTTTTATTACTTTAATTGGAATAGTAGCTTTTCTAAATCCATCCTATAAATATATTACTCCCATAATGTATAAATTTATTAACTTTCAGTTTCATCATCTATATTCCATCCAGCCTATCTATAATACTATAAGCTAGTAGAACTGTCTGTAATCTAAGTAGAATAAATACTATAATTAGGTGAAGATAACTAAGAAATAGATCCAGTAGCTTTAGGCAATATCATGGTTCTAGCAATAACATTATCAGCTTCTCCTCCTAAATTTCCTATTATTTTCATAACTACATCAGAAGTATTAGATAATTTAATGTTTTTAGCATCAAATCCAGATGAAAATAAATTTCCTTTTACAACCTAAATATAGTTACTAGCAAACATATTATTCATATTTAACTATGTAAAATAAGTTGGATCTAATCCTAATATTAACTAATTGTCTCCAAGTTTTCCTATAAAATTAAACTACTATGCTACATCTTCTGGTAAAATATGTCCTATAGCAGCCCATCTATTGATTCCTGCAAAAGCATTCTATAGTGATGAGGTAATCTAAGGAATAGAATCTTGTAATAACACAAGTGAATAATTTACTACCTATTCATCTCCAAAAGATGAGTCCTATAATACTATATATTCTGAGTTAAAAGCATTATCTAATATACCATAACTAGTATATGAAGAAGGATAATGGACATATACATTATATGTAGTATTTTCCTATTTCCAACTTTTAACAAGTTGAGGTATTATAGTCTATCCTTTCCATAAATTAGTACACTTTACAGTCTTACTATTTTTAAATATATTCTTAGGTATAATTCCATTTAATGCTGTTTTACAAGCTAAAGCAGCCTAAACTCCATAAGACAAGTCATACTCACTAGTGGTAGAAATATTTGCTTTTAGTCCGTAGAATAAATCTGGAGGAATAATCAATCTATTAGCATCACCATTAATTGATGGGTTAGTAATAGATGTTCCTTGTATATTTGCTACATATCCACCTTGTAAGTTCTCTGCATCAGTTACTTCTGTGACCTATTCTAAAGTATGCTATGTATAAACATAATTAGGTTCTTCATCTGAAGATATTAAAGTTCTAGTATAATACTCAGTATATTCTTCATCTAAAGAATCTACAACTCTAGCTTTCTTAATGGAATATAAAGCAGGATTATATTGAAGACATTCTTGAGTCCATTCACAATTTTCAAATAAGAAAGACATGTCATACATTACTTGACTATAATTATAATTATAGAATGTAGCAGGTTCATAATTATCTTCTTTCTTTATCCATACACTTTCTATAACTTCATTTCTCTTTTTAAACATATCAAATGGAATAGCTACTCCAAACTTACAACCTCTAAACATTCCCATTACATTTTCCAGTGATGGAATCGTTCTACAGAAATTAGTATCCATCATTAAGTTATTAGAACTAGAAGCTTCTAAAGTAGTTTTGTTCTAGAAATCATTAAAAGCTAAGGCTGCTTTTTTAATCCTTGAATTTACAGTACTTCCAAAAGTCCATGTTCCAAGAGAACCTACTACAGTTACATTTCTAAATATAGTATTTATACTAGTTAAGGATTTTGATTTTAAAATCTTCTCACATAGAATACTATAATTTTCAGCAGAAATATATTTAGCACAAGCGTTACATTTAGTATTATAATGTAAATTATAATCCATTTTAAATATCTCACTCTGATTAACTAACTTATCCCAATTATACATATTAAAATAATCAGCTGTCTAATCAGTTAGAGTTGATTTATTCCAAGATTCACTTATTGAGATAACATTAGGAAGCTGTTTACATAAGTTTTCATATCCTTTGTATTTACTTTGTTCAGGACATACATAACTCATACTAGATAACTTAACCCAAGCAGCTGTAAAAGTATTAGTCCAATCTAATGTATACTAACTAGTAGTCTATATATATCTTAAACTAATTAATTTTGTAGGAGATTGTCCACCAGGGTTTAAGAACTCTGACATCTTTATATCACTATCAGAAGATAGTATTTCTCCAGAACTGTCTACAAAAGTAATATGAGTTACTCCTCCATTATAAGATCCAAAAGGTAAATAAGTAACTTTAGTTATAGTTCCTTGAAATAAATCTATCGGAACATACAAAATACTGAGAGAATCTTTAGTACAAAAAGCCTAATCATAATTACATCCTTCAGTAGATCCTAACTACATAAAGTTCTTATTAATAGCATTTACTCCTGTATTCTGAGGATTATAAAATAAGTAAGATGCATTAGTAACTTTAGATAATTTACCAAAATTTGGGTAAGAACTTTCTGATATACTAGTTTTCAAATCCTCTAAGCTAAATACTGCAAGAGTACAATATGCAAACATATACGAAATATTAGTAATAGAGTTTTCTATTGGTATAATATTATCAATAATATGTTTTACTTCTTTCCAAGTATTATTATAAAGTTTATAGTATTTATCTTCATCTATAACATAACATAACATTCCTGACTTTCTTCTCTTGGTTGGAATATTATCTCTATCAGAGACTGACTATACACTATAAACACCTCCTCTAACATTATTAGAATCAATTAATGCAAAGTCCTAATTATTCTTTTGTACAATTTCACTAATTAATTCAATTGCCATATTATTGTATAGTTATTGTAGTTCTACCTAAATTATCATTATCACTTCTATATACTCTGTAACGAGTAAACGTCTATGTATTATATCTATCTATTACTACATTATCATCTAACAAAGTAAATCCTCCAGAGAAACCATTTACTACAAACTCAGCTTCTCCATATGAATATGGAATACAAATAAATATATAATTTCCTACAGAATTAGAATCTACTGTAATTGTAGTTTTTCTAGAACTCTATAATAAACGTGATAATGATATTATCTAGGACTCATTAATAGTCTCCTAATTTAAACTTCCATAATATATTCCTGGATAAAATCTAAGAGAAGCAGAAGATTTCTATACTGTATAACCATCATTTACTTCTAATTCTTTAGTAATAGTATTCTTAAATTCTCCCTATATTGTAATCGTTCGTAAAGAGTTATCTATTAATTCCCCATCAAATTTTTGATATTTAATGTTAGATACATTATATGTCCAGTTATACACTATAGAAGTTACTAACTCTCCTAGTTCTTTTATATTCGGATTACATATAAAAGTAATAGTTAGATCTTTTCTTAAAATATAATCTAAAGCATCCTAAAGTGTTTTAATATTTTCATATTCTGGATTATGATATATTATTTGAGATATAGCAGAATCTCCATCTAATATTTCTTTATCTACTTTATTATTCTATAGAGCTATGAGTATATCATATAAATCTTTTTGATTCTATAAATAACCATTAATAGATCCCCAATTTATTTCAGTAGAAGAAATTCCAAGATTTTCTCTAGCTTTTGCTTTTTCAGATTCTGTTTTAAACTCAGATAGATAATTCTTTTTTAATAGGGCATCATTATTGCATTCTACTATATTAACAGTAACATTATCACATTCATGTTTAATATCTTCTTCATTTTTTGGAAACAATAGATTATCAGATCTGGTGTCGCCTATTAAATTCATAATAAATTACGATTTAAATAAAATTCTATAATAAAATTTTTGTTTTCTAAATAAGAATATATTTCTAATAAACTTATTTCTTCTAAGATTAATTCATAGTTTATATTCTTTCCTTTAGACAAATTATCTATTAAAATGTTATAATCATCTATAATTTTTCTTTTTAAGTCATTAATTACACCCACAACTATTTATTTTATCAGTTACATATGATTTACAGAATCCTCCACATCTATTTATTTTTTCTAATATTCTCTAAGATTCTTTCATCTAATTAAATTCTACATTATATTTTATAATATTTAGAGTCATCCATAAAATATCTCTTTTAAATGTAAGATCAGTGTCTAAATTATTACATCTATATTAACTTCTGTTAAATTATTATTGATATAATGATATATATTAATTCCATCTGTAACATATATATTAATAGGATATAAAGTAAGATTATCCTCTTTTTCTAGTTCTTTATTTAACCAATCTAAAGTTGGGAGTATAAAATGATGTATAGTATAATATCCGTCTTTTTTTAATTTATACTCTATTTCATCTATTTCAGAAGTATGATCATTAATTATAGTATCTTCTATATTAGACTACTAAATAGAATTATACTAAATAATATTTATGGTCATAGTTTCACTATATTTAAATTTATTATTCTAATTATGAATTAGAGTATCTTCTATATCTTCTGGTATATATTCATTAGAATCCTGAGTTAAATCCTAGATTTTAATTATGTCTCCTTTTCCACAAATTTCAACTATGGGTTTCATTATAATTGTCTTATTTTATCATTATATGGATTTCCATCTCTTAGTTGAGATAATTCTATATCAGTTCTTTTTTCTTCTATATCTAATTGTCTATCTCTGTAAGTTCTATCAGTCTAAGCTTTAAACCAATTTACCTAATATTCAAGATTTATTTTTTGCTACTCTAACTACATTTTATATTCATCTAATTGCTTTATTTTTTGTTCAGCTTTAGAAAGATTCTACTATAACTCCTATGCCTATTGGGAAGTTTCCTCTAATTTAACTTGTAATTGCTAAAGTTGATTATTTTCTTCTTTTTGTATCTATAAAGCCTTTTTTACTTTATATTTTAAATCAGTCATACTTTTGGCAGTTAAAGCTTCTAGTATTATATCTGGAGTAACCTAATTACTTTTAATGAATTCAGGAATTATAGATTTTATTGTCTACATATCTTCCATAACCTATGTACTAGATATTATATGTATGTCATAATCAGTTAAAGTAAAATATTCAGGTAAAGCAGTAAATATTTGCTAATACTTATCTCCTAATATTATTGTACCAGTTAAACCTTTTTTATAAGTGATTTTTGCTTGATTTAAACTATCTAATAATATTTCACAAGAGACTAAATCCATCTACTAAAAATAATGTTTAGTAACTATAAATGAATTGGCTACTCCCTATTTTATGTTTGTTACTGCATCTCTCTACTCTATTCCATTTAGTCTTTCTCTAAATACTCCAGTAATAGAAGATGTAGTCTATTCCACTGACTATATTGCTAATTCTATAGCCTATATAGCCTAAGCTTTTAAAGTATCGTCAAAGCCATTAAAGATAGTATTTAATGGAGCGTTTCCATTATCATTTCTACCTTCTTGAGAACTATCTACCCACATTATACCTGTTTTCTTATAGGCTAACCATTTTTCTACTCTCTCAGGCCATTTTACTCCTAAATTTGTCGGTAATAAAGACATATCCATTATTACTCCAGAAGTTCCACTATTAGCTACTAAAGAATCTCTATAATAATTTAAAAGATCATATCGTATTATCTTCCATCTGAGTCGTTAATTCAGAAGCGTTCTCTAATGAACTGCTCTAGTTTTCACTAGAAGTTGAGACTATATCATATTTTATATTTTCTAATATTGTTGGTAACAATTCGTTAGTAAATGTTTCAGTAGAAGAATTATATTCCCATTTATTAGGTTTATATAAGTTAGGTCTAATAATTTTTTTTAATTTAGTTTCAAACTCTTTACATTGTAAAGCATCTTCAAAAGTATGAATAAATATAACTTCTATATTATATCCTAATGCTTTATATTCTCTAAATCTTCTTACCTTACCATTATCAGTAATATAAGATACTCCTAATTTATAAAAACTTTCATTTTCATTAAAAAGTTTTATTAAATAAAAAGTATTAGATTTTTCCCAAAATTTATTACATTCTGGACATCCAGATCCTAAAAATATAGAATCAGAATCTACAGATTGTTTACCATGAATAGGACATATTAGAGTAACTCTCCCTTTATGTCTATCTGTGGAATCTACTTCAAAATCGTACTTATTATTATATAAAAATAATAATTGATTTTTAAAATATTCTTTTCTATTTACTGCAGTTCTTATAGTAGGTATATGTCCATGAATTAAATTGTCAGGATTTACACTAACTAATCCATATTTAGTATTAAATAACATTTTTTGTTTCATTGTTACATATTCTGAAGCAGGAGTAACTAATTCAGCTATTTTAGGCTATTCGATTTTAAGCATTCCCATAAAATATTCTGTTTTATTTAAAGCCATTTTAATAGTAGGTTTACCTCTAAAAATAGCTCCTGCTTTTGGAATACTCAATATTCCATATTTATCTTCTACTAAAATAGGAAAATTTAAACCTTTAAATTTACTAACTACTTTTAATTCACCTTTATATTCTTCGGTTACTTTCTTTTTAAATTCTTCTTCGTTAAGTTTCATAACTACTTTTATTTTTAATTAAACAATAAAATTATATAAAATTCCCGCACTTCGAACCACTTGGTTCTACATAATAGTCGTTGAGCCTTCAATTAAGCTTGGCTGCTGATTGTCCAATCTTATCCTTGTTCATCATTTCATTTACATGAAACTATAGATAAGCTCTAAGGAGTTTCCAGCAATTCACGGGATTTAAACAGGACCGATATATTAATCCTGTAGATGAGCACATTTAAGTATTAAAGAATAGGGCTATTGAGACCTATTTAAAAAATAAACTCCATTAATTGATAATGAACAATAATTTGGATTATCTTTAGATCTTATTACATTTTTATCTTCTCCTCTAAGTATAAACATATCTTCCCCTATTCTAATAGTACTGTATCTTCTCATTATGAAATTATCATCAGTTTCTAACCACTCAATTTCATAAACTGGTATTAATTGAAATCTTGTAGAACTATATTCATTATCTGGATATCCAGGAATAGTCTCATTAGTTTCTTTTCCATCATTTACAGTAATGCATGAATCAGCTGTAAAAACCCTTTGATATATAGCAGCCCCATCACTATCATACCAATCATCTTTTAATTGCTATAAGTCTTTTTTAGATAGTTCTTTTCCATATTTTGCTAATATTTGATTTTTTGTTAACCAATGTCTTACCACAGATCTATATGAATTTTTAACATATGGAGATTCTGGATTTCTATCTATAAAAGTGTTTAATGGATTTAATACTTCTATCTCTATATTAGAACCACTAGAAGACTATTTCACTTTAAAGAAAGTATATCCTGTTATTAATAAATCAGTTAAGAGCTACCTTAGTTTTGTTATTAAATCTGTTTCTCTGGATTGCAATATATACTAAACAATATACTATGCTGCTATTTCAAATTGGGATATAAATGATTGATCTATTTCCTGTACTATTTTATCTAGCTAATCCTTTATTGTTTTATCTGTTATATCTTTTCCATCTATAAATCTTAAAATAGAATTGTTTAAATGAGCTTTTAAAAAATTAACAACTCCTTCTAATATTTTTAATTGCTTCTCTCTGGTAATACTAGATATAGTTTCAGAATCTTTACAAGATATTTTTGGAAGTATCGGAGTTCCTAAATATTCTCCAACTAATGCATCAATATGTTTTTTTAATAAAGGTGTAAATTCTACTGATGTTGGACTTCCTATTCCAAAATTCTCTTCTAAATATTTATACTATTCTGGATCTCTTTTTCCATTATAATAATTGTAAGCTTTTTGAAGTTCCCATTTATTGTATACTAATTCAGAGATAGCTTTATTAGTTTTATCAATAAGTTCTTTGTCTGTCATTACATAAATTTATATATTCTGGAGGAAGTTTAGTTGCACCAAAGTATTTAACTCTTTGAAGTTTTCTTTTTCTTAATTCCTCTTTAATAAAGGGTAGAAATTCTTCATCTGGTAAATCAGCAATAATAACCAATGGCATTTCTGATCTGTCAAAATTAAACGATACTTTATAACCAATCGGATTTAATGGTAATATTTCAATACCTCCTATATATTCCATCTAATATAGTTCTCTAATGTAATCTAGGATCACTTGTTTCAATTCCGTAGTTGTCATTATAATTTTCTCTAGATATATTAATTTGTATATACTATTTCTTCGGTATAACACCATGTCTTATATAACCTTTTTCATCTCTATAATATCCAAAATCCTAAAATTCTTCTTGTTCCTTTATTACAGTGGTGGGCTGTCTTCCAGATAGTTCTTGGTCAGCTAATTCTGTCATACCCATTGCTGCTATAATATCAAACTTACCTTTATTTTCATCATTATAACCAGTAAGCTAATCTAGCATTTCTTCAAACCATATAGTATGACAATAATCTTCTACAAAATTAGCAGTTAAGTCAGTATGTAGTTCTATTATAAGTTTAGTAGCAGGAGTTCCATACTATTTAGTAGTACCGTTTTTAATATCAGTTAGTGTAGCTCTTGGACGTTTCATAAAATATTGTAATCCTTTATTTTCTTTGGCCCAAGTAACCATACCCATACGAGTAGCTTCTATATTTATTTTGCAATTATAGTATCTAGCTAAACACATAGCTATTTTATATGCTTCTCTAATATTTCCTGGTCTATCCTTATACATAGCAACATACTATGGATCATTAAGTCCAAATGCTCTCTTTTTAATTGTTATACAAAATTCAGAAGGATCTCTAGTTTCTTTAGAAGTCTGATTAGCACCAATATCAATTCCGTCTATTCCAGCTACATATAAATCATTCATTTCTTTGTATACTGGAATATTAAATTCCTCACCTTTTTCCTCTGCTTCCTATTTTAATTTAAGCATTTTTTCCTAATATAATTCTGACCAGATTGGATGCTCCAGTATTTTAACTTTTCCATTTTGGTTCGGAATCCATTTAAATCCTGATATATTTTCTAAAGAATGCTAATTATTTTTATAGTAATAATCTATTATTCCAGATTCTGGTCTAGGACCTTGTTTATGAAGTCTAATAATTGCTAACTAATTAGCAATATTAATTTTATTAAATTTATTTACTCCTTCAAGATTAAAGGCTTCCTCAGCATTCCAGCATCTTTCGGCGCACTTCTTTAGATATTCTTCTGGTACTGCTAATAAATTATCTCTTTCTTCCTAAAGAAATTTTTTATATTCATCAATATTACAAACCCCTCTATTATCCATAAATTCTGGATTTAGTGACTATAGAAAATAAGGAATAAAAAAACCACTTTCTATTGTAGTCCCATCCTAAGTCCAATTATGTCTAAAAGGTAGTATCTTAAATGATCTGGGATTATAATATATTTTTTTAAGACCTTCTAATGGTGCTCCCATATCTCCTCCTGTTCCACCAAATAGCATTGTACCTCTAGGAACACCCTGTACTTCACATAATTCCTATCCTTGTACAACTGCAGTAGTAAGTCCTGGCCATGAACCTGCTTCATCATATATTAATAAATCAACACGATCACCACGAATATTGGATGGTTTAGAACCGTTAATAGCTAAAACTTCTGATTGAAATCCTATATCTTCAAACTAACCATCTACCTTTATCTATTTTCCAGACTTTTTTCTTAAATCTTGATCTATAAGTCTTCTTTTAAAGAATCCTCCTCCAGTACAAGTATTTAAAAAAGTTAAAGCATGATCAAATTTATTGAATGTACCTTTTAAGAAAGTGTCATTGAAGCAAGTAATCATTACTCTACTTTTTCTAATTACTGAATACATTCTTGCAGATAAAGAAGCATTTATTTCAGAAAAACCAATTGAACGAGCTTTCATTAAAGCAGCATGTTTATGAAGAACCCTTGCCATCTATAAATAATGAAAGAACATGTAATGAGAAGCAAAAAATATAGGAAAGTCATCATTAGTTCCAGAACCAGAAGCCTAGTTAGCATCAATAGTAGGTAACTAATAAAAGTTTAAGAAAAAATAGTTATCTCCAGTTATAGTATAACCATTAACTGTCATTCCATATTTACATCTTCTATATTGCTCTTTCCAAAATTCGTTATATCTTTTACTATCTTTTAAGTAGGGGCAATACTTTCCAGTTTTCTTATATATTTCTCTAGTTTCAGTAAACCAATTAGGATTAAAATCTAATCCATGGGTTTTATCAATTGGTTTATATCCAGTTAATTCGTATGATAATGTAGGATCAAATACATCTATTTTTTCGTCTTTTTTTACATCCCAATAGTCTGGATCTTTAGATCTTTCTTCTCTTAATTTCTATATTACTTCTCTTGTTTCCTTTATATCTTTTTCGTGTTCTTCTTTCTTTATCTAATCTATTATTTCTTGTACTTCAGATACTATTTTCTTTTTTCTTCCCATAATTAAAAATCTCCTGGGTCAAATCCATCTTCTCCTCCACCTCTTATAGTAGACTGTTCAGTAAGTTCTTTTTTAACTTCATTTTCTAAAGTAACCAATTCCTCATGTACTTTATGTAATTGAGCCATTTCTTTCATTACTTTTTCAGCCTAAAAAATAGGTTTACCGTTATTATCTCTCTCATTTAAATCTACTATAGTATCAAAATAATCTATAAACTAATCTGCAGCTCTTTTAGCTGCTTCTAATAATTTTATAGATTTATTGGAATCCTATAAAGATCTATATTTTCTACAAGCTTCTCTAAATATAGGATCATTAAATTCCTATTCAGTTAAACCGGAATCACTTAAAGCTTCTTCATGCCTTTCTTGTTCTGTATATTGATTATAAGGACTCTTCCAATCTATAGCTAGATAAATATAAGATAACTCTCTTTCTAATCTTTTCTTAGATTTAGTATTATCTCTCTATAGAAGATTTTTGAATTCTTTAACCAGTAAAATTTCCGGTTCATTAATTTCTAGGCTTTTAGTCAAAGAATTAAAATTAAAGATATTCATATTAGTTATTTTCTAATATTTACTTTTTTAAATTTTTAGATTTCTTCTATTCTCTATCCTATTTAAATTTCTAAACTATATTTAACTTTTTACCTTCTTTAGCTGATTTATCTTTTGCTATCTATTTACATACTTTACATACTCTTCCTCCTACTTCAAAATAGGATACTTCCTGTCCTTCTGGACAAATTCCTTTAAGCTTTTTATAATATGTAAGTTTAGATCCCAACTATGCTTTTACGCTATTACCTTGCATCATTTGCATAAACTGCTAATATTTAGCTTTTATCCCTTCTTCTCCTAGCTATTCTGCATATGATTGTAAATCTTGCTCTGATTGAATCTATACACCTTGAGCAGCAGCATCCTAAACTAAAAACTGTAAAAATGCTTTCTATAATTCTTCCTAATTATTCATAGTTCCTCCCTATTGTTTTTTCTCTTTCATATCATTCATTTACTAAAATTAAGTCCTTACTATTAAAAACTGCTTCTTGCATTAATCCAGAAGTAGTAAACCATCTACATCTCAATCCTTTAAAATTAGGTGAATCTTTAAATAAAGAATTTTCTTTTCTAATTACTAACATAACGGGGGATTGCATTACCCTATTCTATCTTAGAGTAACACAATCACCTGGTTTAAAGTATAATTTTTCTTCCATCTTATTTTTTCTATTGAAGGTTATTTTTTCTATCTGTTAATTTTTCATTAACTACAGCCATTATCCTATTCTCATTAACTACTACAAATCCCAATTTATAAAAAGGAACCATACATTCACTAGCTATAGTATAAAATACTACATCACCTGGTTTTAAGAATTCACATTTATGACCAACTTCTATAACTGTACCTACTTTTATATATTGTTGTTCTTCCTCTATTTCACCAGTTTCATGTGATTTATATGTTGGAGTATATCCTCCTAAATCAGTTATAATTCCACTACTAGTAACTTTTACTTTTTGAAAAGGATTTTGATCAAAAGGTTTTATTAAAGCATAGTTAAACATTGGCATTATTTCTAATCCGTTTATATCTTCTGATAAATCTTTTGCAAAATCTTCCAAAGCTTTATTATGTTTTTCAAATTTATCATTAAATTCATCTATTTTAGTATTAAACTGCATAGCCTTTTCTCTTTGTAAAGTTTTATCTGCAGTTTCACCATTTATAATAAAGTGTTTACCAGTTCCCTCAATTCCAGTTGTAGCTAATGCTAGTTTTTCATTACTGCTTAATTCTGTTCTTAATTCTTCCATAATTCATTTACCATTTACCTAAATCACAATGTTCATCTTTAATTCTTGTTTTATTATCTAATATACATCCACATACATCACATACATCTCCAACAAATTTTATATTTATCTTTTTATCACAATTATTACAAATTTCTAATCTTTTAAGATTTTTATTTTTATTAAGTATATTAAATATTATACTTTTTAGTATAGTTAATGGTTTACTAAAAATAGCTTTAATCCACTTTTTTAATATTTCTACTATTTTCATATTACCATTTATTAGCCGGACAATGCTTAGACATATCTGGTATTTTTCTATTTAATAGACATCCACAACCTTTTATAAATCCGTTTTTAGGTTTATCACTTACATCATTATTTTTAGGATTTACATATAAACGTCCATTACATAAATTATTTTCTGAATCATATATTCCACAATGATTACATATTGTCTTTCTTTTTTCTATTTCCTCTTTCATAAAAATTAATATTCTATACGTTGACGTTTTTTCTTATTCTCTGATAATATCATTTCCTTTTTATAAAAGGTTAACATTTTAACTACTTCATCTTTTAAATATGGAATATGATATACTGTAGTATTATCATTATGGTCTATATGATATATAACTAAATCTTCTATTTCAAATTCTGGATTTATTTTTTGTATCATCCAAGCATAAGTACTTAATTGTAGACAATAATGATAATAATTAGTATCATCTAAATTGTTTAAAGGATATTTCATCTTAACAGAAGTTTTAGTTTTACTATTGAAAAAAGATTTAGTTTCAATTTTTTTATTAGTCTTAAAATCTAAAATAACTATTTTATTTCCTTTTTTAACTAATAAATCTATTTGTCCTGCTAAACAGAGTTTTCCATCTGGACTTATTCTATGAATAAGATACTCTGGATATACAGCTTCTTCTAAATCTAAATCAGTATAGTCTTTTTTACATTCAAATTTACCACCTATTTCAAATTTAGATAGGTTTATATTTTTCTTCTTTTCATAAAATGAATTTTCAAAATTTGCATGTATTTTTGTACCTCTTTCGCATGATAATCTATTTTCTTTATCCCAGGCATCTAATATAGATTGTTGTTCTCTATTAAAATCATTTTCATCTATATTATATAATTCTAGTAAAGATTTATCAAATTTCTTAGTATTCAATAAAGACTTTTTTTCAATTGCCCAAGAATCTTTAGATAATAATTTCTCTAGAGCCTTATATGCACTCCAAAACTCTTTATCAAAAGGTTGTGCAAAAGATTCAATTAAAGTTGTTACAGATATAAATTTTCTGTTGGGATTGGTAACATCAAAGTATTTATGTTCTGATTCTATAAATGCAATGTTACCATTTTGTTTTGTAATTTTACTTTCTTCCATTAATCATAATCATTTAATCATTTTAATACATTAATCTCTATTTATTTTGAACTATTCAAGTATATTAATAATATTTGTAAAATACAAATTAATATTTTATAAGTAATATTTAAAAAAT
The DNA here is from genome assembly GCA_944323665.1 of Candidatus Gastranaerophilales bacterium. GTDB lineage: Bacteria > Cyanobacteriota > Vampirovibrionia > Gastranaerophilales > Gastranaerophilaceae > CAG-196. Next base: position 17,872 of record CALUTN010000183.1, read on the forward strand.
AATTTATGGATAATTTAAAATTAATTGGATGTCAAATTTTAAAAAATGGCTCTGGAATTCATATTAAAAAAGAAAACAGAGGCAAATTTACTGCTGCTGCTAAAAGAGCAGGTAAATCAGTACAAGAATATGCTAGATCAGTATTAAATAATCCAAATGCCACTCCACTACAAAAAAAGAGGGCTAATTTTGCTCGGAATAGTAAGAAATGGAAACATCAAGAGGGAGGAATACTATAGGCAGCAACTGGATTAATTCCTATATATGGAACTTATTTAGATTATAAACAATTTGAAGATAATCCATCATTAAAAAATTTTGGTAATATGGCTTTAAGTGGAATTGGAGACATTCTATAGTTAACTGGTTTAGGTTATGGACTTGGAACAGCAATTAAGGGACTTAAAGCAGCAAATACTGCTAGAAAAACAGTGAAAACTATACAAGCTACAAGGATTGCTACCAGATTAGCTAATCAAAAGAAAATGTTAGAAAGGGGAGATATAGGGAAAAAAGCCTTTTAGGGTTGGGTATAGTCTGGAAAGAATTTAAAAAGAATTAATGAGAAAGTAGATAAAGCAAATCAATAGAGAAATAGAGCTACTAAGATTTTTGGAATAAGTTTAATTGAACCTTCAATAGAGGGCTTCTAGATATATAATAATCTTAAAAATTAATATATGCCTTTTAAATCAACTTTGGTAAATTGTAAGTAGTGTGGGAAAGAGTTGCCTCACAATAGAACTTATTTTCGCAGAATAGTTACTAACAAAAAAGAACATTATTCAGAAATATGTAAAGAATGTGAAAATGAAAATAAGATAAACTAGGAATGGAAAGATGGAAAACTTAGATGTCATATATGTGGATAGTATAAAAATGAAGATTGTTTTCCTATCAGTGATCATTATATATATAGAAATTATAGAGATAGTAGATGTACAAAATGTAAAGGAATACAAAATAAGAAAGCAAAAGACAAGTACTCTGATGAAAAAAGATTATAGTATGTATTAAATAGTAGACTATTGGCTGCTAAGAATAGAGCTTTTTCAAAAGATATTGAATTTCAACTTTCCCTTTAGGATTTGATCAAATTGTGGAATAAGCAGAGCGGAAAATGTGCAATTTCTGGAATACCTATGACATATGAATTAAATTAGGGAAGAGTATTTTCTAATGTAAGTATAGATTAGATTATTCCCGGAAGAGGTTATATTCCAGAAAATATTTAGCTTGTTTGTATGGCTGTTAATTAGATTAAATCTGATTTTGATATGTAGACAGTTTTGTATATATGTAAACAAATTATTAATAATTATGACACATAAGATAATATAGGATTTTAGAAAGAATAGGAACGCTGCTAAATGGAAACATGAAGATGGATCTAAGATCCATAAACCTTATGGTCATAGATCAATATTAGATAATGGGTGGGAACCAACTAAAAGATTAAAATATGGAAAATTTGGGTTTATTAAAACTAATTAAATTATTATTTAATTCAAAACCTTCTGAATGTAAACAGATTGAATTATTATCTTCCAAATATTTACCATTTAAAAATTTTAAATTTATGATGTGGTGTGGTAAAATAATATATAGAAAAGATAAAGAAAATATTGTTTTGAGATATTTAAATACCTTTTATGGGGAGAAAAGTAAAAGACATGAATAGTTCCACATAAAATAGGCTAAAGTACATGGAAAAAATTCATGGATTTTTTATTATTTAATGTATATAAAAGAGTGGCTTAAAGGTATACCATTTTTAAAACCTTTTTATCATGCTTATTATACTATACCTTTTGAAGTAGAGGCTTATGCTTTAGAAAATAATTAGAATAGTTTAGATAATTATGATTAGTCTAAATTGAAAAATTTATATACATTAAAAGATAGAAGAAAAACTTATTTAGATAATAAAGATAACTGGAAAAATTATGTTAAATAGTTATGAACGATTTTATTAAGTAGATATTTAATTCTCATTCTGGAGTTAGTAGTAAGAGAATATGTGGGGTTATAGGATGGCTAATATGTATGGGAGTTTTAATTTATTGTACTATTAATTCTATATAGGCACCCATTATTATGGATACTGTTTTATGGTGCTGTATAGGTTTATTAGGAATAGATTCTGTAACAGGTATATGGAAAAAATTTGATAAACCAAATAAGTAAGATTATGAAAAATATATATAATCAAATTCTTAATTTTATTAATTAGAAAGATAAAATTTATCATATATGTGCTAATATTATATTGATATTAATAGGAAATATTATTAATATAGTATTTGGAGTAGTATTAGCTATATTGGCATCTTTAGGAAAAGAAATATATGATATGAAAAATAGTTCAGGATTTAGCAAATAGGATTTAGTAGCAGATTTAATAGGAATTATAATTGGAATATTATTAGTGTTATGACATACTTAGAAGCTATTGAATATGCAAAGTAGGGAAAACTTTTGTTATTACCCGGATGGCAAGGTTAGTTTATGTGGGATTATTCCAATAATAAATTGATATTTAAAAATGGAGATTATATATTAAATTCTAAATAGCTTTAGTAGTTTAATTTAGATAATAGAAATGATTGGTATTATATAATATGAAAAGAAATAAATATTATAAAGATAACAAAGAAATTCTAGAACATAATAAAACTCAATGTTGTATATGTGGAGAATCTGCTAAATGCTGTTTAGAATTTCATCATATAAAAGATAAATTATTTAATATATCTCAATCTGTAAGTCATCTGCCTACTAGCTTATTTATAAAAGAGATTAATAAATGTATTTGTGTTTGTAAAAATTGTCACAGTAAAATTCATAATAATATAATCAAATATGAAAAATAAAAAAAATACCCAGCTGAGATAGATTCTCAGTTGGGTATTTTTATTTAATTATACTACTTTTACAAGGATCTTTTACTAATATTCCCATTTCTGTAATATTTTTCCATTTGGGATCATCTTTAAGTTCTATAGAACTAATTGTTTTCCAAGGTGGTAACATAGGATCACTAGTGTCTGATTTATTCCACCAAAATTTATTTCCAGGAGGATAATTAATCTTACTATAATCGGTTGTTTCTACAATGGCATCTATAATCTCTATTAATTTATCCAAATCATACTCTGGAAATTTTTTATGTAAATTAATTAATGTATTTTTAAAGTCAATGGGCATATTTAATGTCTTATACTTATTTCATTTAAATTATCTAACCATTGAATTACTTCTTGAGAATCTAATAGGTTATTTTTCTCTAAATAAGAATATATAGTATTTAATTCTTTGATTTTATTATTTAATATGTATATCAGTAATTCGTTCATAATCTTTATAGTCTTTAATGTAAGAATTTTCTAAATTTGGGTATATACTTGTAATAGTATATCCAGTTTTTGGATTTTTAAAATAATATAATTTTATCTCGTTTTCATTTTTCTCAACTTCTGGGTTTATGACTTTATTCCAATGGTTATATCTTTCATCTAATTTTGACATATTATTATCAAATTCCCATTCTTCTAATATTTTTATTGGTTGAGATTCTTTCTTTAATTTTTTCTCTATGTTATTAGTTTTACATAGAGTATCATTTTTTAGATAAATTGCTGCTTTCATTTTAAAATAATTTTGTAGTCGGGGCACTGGGACTCGAACCCAGAACTTCTGATTTAGAGTCAGACCCGTTGACCAATTACGACCATACCCCAGTATTATTTTTCAATTTCTTTTTCTTTTTCTTTTTCTTTTTCTTTTTTAAGATTTTCTATCTCTTTTCTTAATTTATCATTATCATCTAATATTAATTTAATGTTATTACTTAGATTAGCTAACAATATTTTTATTTGTATTATTTCATTCACTTATTAAACTATTTAAATATTCTATTTTATCCATAACTGCTGAATATAAAGTATCTTTAAATAACTATATTCCTAAATCTATGGTATCTGAATTATTTATATAATTCTCAATTTCTCTTATTTTATCTCTTCCTAATCTTTCACAAACTTCTACAAATAAATTATCATCTATTTTTTCTAAAAATTTCGTAAAATTTTCTAGTTTATTATCTTCTTGATACTGTATTTCTATATTTAGAGAATTATCTTTTAAATTAACTTTTATTTTTAATCCGTCTTTATTATATTCTCCGTTTTTTATAACAGTTTTAATAAGCTATTCTAACTATTTAGTTTCCATTTTTTTATATTATTTTTAAGTTACATACAACTATATAACCGTTTTCGATTATTAAAAGTTAAAAAATTTTAATTGCAAAATCTTAATATAGCTTTAGTAACTAAAATTTGGGTACAGGTGCTTTATATAAAATACCCCCTAGGGTGTTTATAATTTCCAAAATTTATATTTTTAATTAATTTCTTAGAGTTTTGAAAAATTGGAGAGTGATTTAAGAGGCGGTCCGCAACCCCTTTAGTCCCCCCCTGTATATTGATATAAAACTAAAACTATTTATTAATCATTAAAACAATTACAATTATGACATTAGATGAGTTAAAAAACAAAGAAGTGAGTGCTGAAACCCGTGCAAATGAAGTAGTAAAAAGTTTAGGTTTAAGCGGTAACGAAAGAAGTGTTGTGGCCGGATTAAATAAAGGCGACAAATTTAGTATTGTTGCAATGGCAAAAGTAGATTTGCAAAATAATGCAAATAATAACTTTGTTCCAATTGCCTTTACTACAAATACAGGGGCCTCAATCGGCGCAAAACATTTTGCGGGGGTTGAAATAGATGATAATGCGCCCGCAATTGGCTCTACACCTATAGAAAACGCAAAGTTTTTGGTATGGTGTATTGACCATAATGTTACTTTTGTTGTAAAAAAGAAAACTACTGAACAAATTGACGCTACAGAAACAAGGCTAGGATATAAGAAAAATACTTACGTTCTGGACGTAGAGGACTATGACGCCGAGTAAGACTAGGGGAGATATTCTCCCCTTTTCTTTATTATTTGATTATCTTTGTAGTAATGAGCACACGAGAAAAGTTTATAACTAGAAAATTATTGTATAGTTATGGTACTTTTTACGACCCTGAGACTGATGAAAAATTGGACATAATAGCTAATGCAGCTTATCCGAGAATTTCTTGGGTATATGCTTTAATCTATCAGAAGTCTCCAGAATTCAAACCTATAGTTATTAGATTTGTATTTGTAGATGAATAAACTCTAAGATATTATGAGTGTAAATAAAATATCCATATGAACTCCATCATTGGAATCTTGGTTAACGGAGAAAACAAAAAACAAAAAAAATTTTCTGAGAATATTTATTAAAGTTTTAGTTTTTATATCTGACAGTACGGAAAGACGTGCATTAAAATAAAAAATCATATTTGTAGAACTCGAAATATGTGGAATGGGTATAGAATTGGTGCACAAAAGCCAACCCCAATTTTCCACATTTTTCAAAAATTAAAAAATTTCCTCTAAGTAGGTATTATATAGTACCAACTTTTTAGGGAATTATTATGACACTAAATTAAAATAATAATTAAAATCGCCAGGCTACGCAGATAAGCCTATACCCGAAAATAACTGCTGCTTACAAAATTTTCAGATTTTGAAGCCAGAATCTCACATGAGATTTTGTACGAGTAATATGTGTATATTCGCAAACTTAAACACTATATTATGAGGGTTGAGTCTATTTATACTGGTCAAAAATAGACAATATAAAAACTTCCAGTGAGGAAGTCTGCTAACGTGCCAGGAGACCAATGCACGTTAATTATAAAATTAGAAATTTATGTAAATTAGAAGTTGCCAAGTATAAGCCGCTTGATTGGTATAAACCGAAGGCTAGATAGTAAGAGAGAAGTTCATAAGACTTCATTTTCCATCTCGAATCTATTCGCAAGTTTATAGATTAGCTACCTATATTCTTAGTGAACGTTGATAACGTCCTCAGCATGGAAAACTGAGAAATAATCTCCTATCTTATTCTAGATATGTAAGATAGGATTTTCTCTATCAGTGTGATGGCGCACTACCACAGATGTGGGAAGATTTGCTGGTTCGATTCCAGAATAGAGAACAATATTAATTTAAAAACAAAAGATATGAAAAAGAGATTCATTATTCCAGAAGAACTACACTTTGCTTCTGCTAGTTGTGGTTTTGAATGCCATAACTTTGAAGAAGTTTTAGAATTCGCTAAATATTTCCACTCTATTAATTGTCCTTTTAAAATTGGCGGTTTATACATTGAACCTGAAGGACAGTTAATTCCTCTAAAACACTCTAGTGAAGAACGAGATATATGGGAATATTTAATGATTGAATTTTAAGAAAACTAACAGGCTTGCTGCTTTGGCAAGCTTAAGATTGCACATGAAGATTGAATACTGAAACATGTGGGAACTAAAAAAGAGAGGTCAGTAGATTCAAGGTAGTTCCGCTTGGTGTTTATCCTACCAAGTATCACTACACAGCCAGTTGGAAGACTGGCAATTTTAAAAATAAAAATATTATGGAATATATAGGACTTTATGTAAATGATATTCTTATTTGGAAATGTAGAGATTGGATAGAATATGATGCAGTGGCAGAAGAACAGAAAGAATACCATAAAGGAGAGAATATAAAAATTACTTATAAATATTTGAATGAATAATGGTAACAGTAGCAATAGCAAAAAGTTTAACTGCATATATTCCAATGTTATATGCGGATAGCATAAATCAAGGATTACAAGTATGTAGACTTCTGAAAGATATTGACAATTCAGAAGTATATACTGTAATATCTTCAGCTGATCTATCATTAAAATTGGATCATGTAAAAGACTATAGTTGGAAAGAAAAATTAGTAAACTAAAATGAAAAAATTTAAATACAGAATCAACTTTAAATATAGATATGGAACAGATTATGTACACTGTAATAAATACAAAGTAGATGATCTATTTTTACAACCATTAAATAAAAATGGTTCTCCAATGTGTACTATTGCTCGTACCAATATAATATCTATATTAGAATTATAAACAGTTCAAAACTTTATAACAATGACATTAGAAGAACTTAATTTAAAAATCTGCCGAAAGTAGATGATTGGAAATCATCAAGAGAATCATTAAAAGACAGAAGTGAATTCTTTCGTTCAATGATTCAAAAGCGTATTGAACATTGTGAGAAACAACTAGAAGAACATCTTCATGAAGCTAATTCTATATGTGAAGGTCAAATAGTTGTTTGGAATGGCGGACATTTTTCTGTACCTGTATGGAATCATCTTAAACGTGCTCTCGAACAAGATATTAAAGATTGGAATGCTCTTATTTGGGAACAAGTTATTAGACAAATGGGACGAGAAGATAAACACTTTGAACCTATTCTGTGGGATATAGCATCAGAATGTTGTTTGTGTCAATCTCAAGGAATAATATCAGAACTCGACTAGACGAGTATAAACAGGCATTAGGTCTAGTGCGTCAAGTGGGGAGAAATCCTCACTTGGGTTGTATTAATTATTAAACTAAATAAAAATGATAGAAATAAATATAAAAACAGACAAATCATTCACAAGAGAGAATCTCTTAAATATGATTGTAACAGATAATAAATCTGCTCTAAAAAATTTAGTAGATGAAATTTATACAGTAATAAACACTAATTGGGATACGTATGATTATATATCTCGGATTATGAAAGCTTTAGAAGCTGCAAACTTTCAAGAATCAGATGAATTCAAATATTTAGAGGAATCTCATCAGAACATATATGATATAAATATGAAACATGCAAGCCTTAGAAAGGCGGCAGAAAAAGCTTTAGAAAAATTATCTTAATAATTAAATATATACTCTATGTGAACTACCAAATGTGTATAGAGTATATTCGGCAAGCCATTATAAATGTTCACTGGCACTCTGGAAAGACAGAGATTTAAAACATCCGGCGGAGGAATAGAGTCCTCCTATACTAAATTGATAGTGTTATTTACAGTGCGCAATGTAATAATTACTATCTATTAGAACTGACTGTTATATAATTAGCTGTCATTAGACAGTAAAGTTTAGTATATAATAAATTAGGTAACCGTGACAGTAGTAACGAACGCTTATATAAAAGTAAGTAGGCTGTACAGTAGAGGAACTGTATTGTAATCCTCATATTTAGCTAAACGTGGCAGCTGGAACTAGACAGCAATGGTTGAAATCCCATTCAGAGAGATATACGCATTCCGGAATCTTTCTGAGAAATCTCTCATCATAAGCATACCTTGACGAGGTTTGAGAGCTTTAAACAGAAGTGCTATAATATTAACCCAAAAAGATAAGAGCATGAAGTATTATGTAATTTGTCTCATTCCCGCTATATTGTGTACTATTATCACAATAATGCTATTATTTATGGATAACATGATAATGTTAGTAGGATTTGGTATTGCAACAGTATTATTGTGGAGACATTGTTTTGTATTTGGCAGGACTAAAAAAGAAATAACATATGTCAACAACAGGTTGTGAAAATTGTATACATGCTACTAAAAAATGGAGCTATGTGGAAGAAAAAGGAGGAGACTATGATTATTATGTATGTAATATCCTTAAAAGAAAATATCATGCAAATAAACCATACTATGTTGTAAGATGGCCTGACCCAGCATGTGTTGATATTTTAGGAAGATGTGTTACCGGAAAATTTAGTCCCAGATATTCTACTTCTGAATTTTATAGAAGGCTTAAAGAAGAAAACGAAAGAGACAGAAGAAGAGAAGAAAGAGAGGCTTATGAATATATTAAAAGAAAACAGAAACAATTAAGAAATACAATAGTAGCATCAGTAGCACATTCTTTGAAAATTGACATTGAAAGAGATGCAAAAGTTTATAGAGAAAAATATGGTAATTTTCAAAAATAAATATTATGATAGGAAAAGAACTATTACAACATTTGCAGGGATTATCTGAGGAAGATTTATCTAAGGATATCGTTCTAGAAGAAGGAGATTGTGATAGAGTATATGATCTTGATTCAGTTTATGAAATAGAAGATGATATAGTATTATCTATATCTCAAGTATACGAATAGCTTCTATCTACTTAGACAGGCTTAGAGAATTCGAAAGAAGGTGCACGCTTGGCCTTATATGCTAAGATTTAGAAGTTTTCCTCCATAGCTCAGTTGATAGAGCGCTTGGCTTTGGCCTAAGAGGTCGCAGGTTTGAGTCCTGCTGGAGGAGCTATGAAGCAGCTTTAGAAGCTTTTGGGAAGAACAGACTATAATGGGTACGCCCTGAGACTAATGCAGAGCATCTCTTATTTCAAACAGTATGTCCTTGATACTGGAGAGATGTCTTATCGTGAGATAAGGCAAAGTATTGTGGCACAGGATAGTCGTTTCATGTTGTTATTTCTTTTTGTATCCCCACAGCGGTGGGGTTTCTCCTAAGATAAGAACAACCTTTACGTGGTTTAGGAGATAAGTAAGCCAAATGCTAAAACTAATAGCCTTAATTAAAAACTAAAATAACTTTCCAAGTTGTTGAGGACACCTTAGTTCTTTACTATTAAACTAGTATGTAGACGGCAAGAAAAACAACCAAGACGTGCAACTAGATGTAAAGTTTTAGGTGTAAAACACAAAAAAGAAAATAAAATGAAAGAATTAATCTTAATTGCTGCAATATTCATTATAGCAGCAATAATAATGAATTTTATATTATCATATAATTATAGGAGAAAATAAATATGTATACAACACTAGTTTTATCTGTAGAAAATTCTGATAATCTAGAAATACTGGAATCAGAAATAATCTCTTTTATGGGAAGTAAAAATCTAATTGACAATAGTCTAAATGTTTTTCTCTTTAAAGAGAAATTATCTAATTTGGACAAACAAAGGTTATTAGGAAAAGTAAAGAATTTAAATTGCGACATCATGTTCATAGAACATAATAATTTTGAAATATTTGAAGACATTAATACAGTGAAGTTATGAGACCGAGAATAAAAACAAACAAAATATGTTCTTCTAAAAATTATAAAGAGAGTAAAAAAGTATATGCCAGAGCTTTAGAAAGATGGCATGAAGAACATAAAGAAGAAATTGAGGTTATATCAGCCTCAATTTCTGTAAAAAGAACAAAATACATCTCAGTTTTTGGAAAACTTATCCCAGTATCTGAAGAAGAGTTGAAAGTTCATGAAACATTAATAACATGGAATACTTAATTTGCACAATAATAGTTATATTTATATGTGCAGCAGCTATAGAATAATTAACATTTATTAACTATTAAATTATAACTGCTGTACATATAGTTGTAAACAAGCTCCGATAGCTCAATGGATTAGAGCATCATCCTTCTAAGATGAGGGTTCTGTGTTCGAATCACAGTCGGAGTACAATAATTATATGGAAAGTAGGCTTAGAAGTAGCCATCTTTTAAAGAGTATGCAAAAAGTGCCATATAAGTGCTAAATGATAATATAGTTAATAGATATTATTGATGTACTATAATGGAAATATCCACAACATGAATCTGCCCGATACATTTTGAGAAAAGTCACTCATTAGATAGTATTTGAGTTACTATTAGTAACGTATATAAGGTAGTAAGGCGAGGTTATGAACTCATTTTCGGTAAGACATACGAGAATATTTTGGTGTAATAACACACCATATAATTATTATTTAGGGCCTTTAGCTCAGTAGGTCAGAGCAGCTAATTGTGAGTTAGATAGGGACGTATCCCCTCAAGCTTATACACTAAATCTTGAGGTCTGCTAATGGTTAGGCTCGATGTCTTATACACATCCAATCTAGGTTCAAGTCCTAGCCTCAAGACTTATGAAAATCAAATCTGAAGGAAAATCTGGAACACGCTCTATTTGTGTTTGCTAGAATTGTGGAGAGGAGTTCTCTGAATTAAATACAAAAATTAGAGCTGGAGGCGGGAAATTCTGTTGTAATGATTGCTATAAAGAGTTCCGCTCCAAGAACAAGAAAGATCCAAAGGAACTGAATAGATTATATCAGAAGAAGCATAAATATGGTTTGAATAAGGAGGAATATTATTCTTTATTTGAATCTTAGCAGAATAAGTGCGCTATATGTGGAACTTCTTTTGATGAAACTAAAGCATTTGTCGACCATGATCATTAGACAGGAAAAGTAAGAGGATTATTATGTACTAAGTGTAATACACTTCTTGGTATGGCTAACGATAATGTCGAAATATTAGAAAATGCTATAAAGTATCTAAATGTATAAGACGGTAGAAAGGGTAGTCGGTCGCACGTGGGTTCAAACCCCTCAAGGCCCACAATAATTAGGAATTTTGGCAGACACGGTGTATGCAGCGGACTGAAAATCCGTCTAATGTGGTTCGAATCCACAAAATTCCACGCGATAGGGCAACGAAACTTCATCGTTGTAAGACAGAGTTAAGGCGCATATAAAACAATAAGATACCATAGAAATTGAAAATCAGTATACTCTGTTAATAACTGATAAGTAAATGAAGTAATGGGGTGTGTAATGTGCAGAATTATAGTATAAATCCAAACAACCTGCCTACATTACATAGACAATAATTTATATTAGTAAAAGTTTGGTCAGAATGTATTTTATATATTGAAACTTAAACGGTAGTAATACGTAGCGAATAAAAGTCCAAGTGATTAGGTCACAAGATTAGTGTTTAAGGATTAGGCTTTTATACCATACATTAATCTTATATATAATATACATTCTGTATAATGCCCCGATGGTGAAAGTGGTAGACACGTCAGATTTAGAAAAAGAAATGTTCTTTTTATTAATCTATTTTAACAGAATTTTATAGGAAGTCACAAATTTTTATTATATCTTTGTGTATATAAAAATATACATAATGAGTAAAAGAAAATGGACTGATGAACAACTGATTAAGGCTGTTAAAACTAGTTTATCTTATGCAGAAGTAATGAGAAAATTAGGACTTAAAGCAGCTGGCAGTAACTATGATACTGTTAAGAAAAAGATTAAAGAATATAATTTAGATACTTCACATATGACTGGTAAAGTTTGGAATCAAGGAGAACGATACAAGCCAGTTAAAACTTCCAGACCTTTAGAAGAAGTTTTAGTAGAAAACTCTACATGGGTAAATACTAATAATTTACGTAAAAGACTTCTTAAGGAAGGTATCAAGGAATATAAATGTGAGTGTTGTGGCAGGACAGAGTGGTTAGGAAAACCTATAGCTCTAGAACTGCATCATGTAAATGGTATAAAAGACGATTTAAGGATAGAAAATTTACAACTTCTGTGTCCTAATTGTCATGCCTTTACTGATAATTATAGAGGAAAGAACAAGGGTATGGATGCCCAAGAGGAAACTCTTGGAGTAGAAGCAGGCTAATTCGGTGAAGGTATCAGCCCTATAAATGGTAATAACGCCGAGCTAAGTTAAAAAGAATAAGATAACAAGAACCTCTGTTAAGCTAGAACGTAGCTTCATACGGATGAACTTACTTCTTTTTATAAATGTGTAGAGACTATACACCTGCAACCTAAGTCAGAATTGATATGGTTAAGACATAGTCCAAGCAATCTTTTATAGATTGTATGAAGCTCTGATGGCCAGTAATGGCCGTGTGGGTTCGAGTCCCACTCGGGGTACTATTTATTAACTTTAAATTTATTAGATTATGTACATTTTGGTAATATCCCCTAAAGCATTTATATGCTTTAATGGAAATGAGATGATAATAACAGCAAGTGTCAACAAAGCAACTCCATTTGATACAATAGGAGAAGCTATGAAAAAAGCAGTTTATGCAAATGAGGCTCTAGATACATGTTGTATTAGAGTAATGAGTTTATGATAAAAGGGATTCTGTAGCTTAATGGTAGAGCACCAAACTTTTAATTTGGGTTATCTGAGTTCAAATCTCAGCAGAATCACTCAAATAAATTAAAATGAAAAATTTATTAGAAAGATTAAAAAATGAAAACAATTAATGTTCTAGAGCTTACTAAAGCCCTAAATACCATGAGAATGGCTCAACCTGAAATGGATTTAAGAGAATTTAGAAAACAGGTTGAAGATTTAGTTTCATATAAAATGTTCTCATCCTATTTATTGGATGAACAGTTTGCTTACAAATTAAATAATAAAGTAGTATTTTCTACTAAGCCTATTTATAAGGTAAAAGTAGAAAAACTTTTAAAAGAAGCAAGAGAATCTCAGTACAGATATACTGAGAATTATAAGAAAAAGAAAAAGAATAAAAATGAAAAACTTTTAGAATCAATAGCTTATCTGAAAAGTTTAGGTTATATTATTATTAATCCTAAAAGTATATTGTAATGGATATATTATCAATAGCAATTATATTGTTTACTCTTATTGTTGCAATATTACATTTCCTTGCTGATAAACATCCTTCTACTACTCTAAGTTTATTAATTATAGCTAGTCTTTTAATAATTAATGATATACTTAAAAGTAATGAACCTAAAGCTATTGATGTGTATAGAAAAAGAACAGCTTTACAAGTAACTTTCAAAGATAGTATCCCAATAGATACTGTTGTAATTTTTAAAAAATAAAATATGTGTTTAACTAAAAAATATAAATGGCCGAGGATTACTCTTCGGCCTAAAATCGTTTATAAGGTTTTAGAAAAAAGAAACGGAAAGTTTTTTACCCCTTTTATGAATTATGAAGTAGAAATTAATAAAAAATATAAGGGAAAATATAACATGTTCGATACTTTATTTAAAACTATAAAAGATGATTATGTTAGAAGTGGATTTATTCATTCTTATACAGATAAAGAATCTGCTGTAGGAAATGTAGTTGTTGAATGTATTATTCCAAGATTTACCCTATATTTTATAGGGAGGGGTAATGACATAGCCAGTCGTAAAATTTATTATAAAAGTCTTATAATAGATAAAAGTGATAAAATTATAATTAATCCAGACCATCCTATATTTTAACATGGAAAAGAAAGAGTTCAAATTGGGAGAAGTGTTTCAGTGTGGACACGTTAAACTAAAAATTGAAAAATCTGATTTTATTTGTGGTGGATGCTATTTTTTAGGTTCTTCTTTAGATTGTAGATCAATAAATAGACTAATAACAGGTAGCTGTATTAAATCTGAAAGAAAAGATAAAACCGATGTAATTTTTGTAAAAGTGGAGTAATAGTTATGAAATTAACATTTAGAAGAAGAACGCGCTGAATATGAAAGATTAAAAGCTAAGTTTGAAAATGAGTAAATATTCAAGAACAAGAAAAGCAATATGTCGTATTAATCATTTAAACATTTGGATGGTTAGCAGATGGTATTTTAAAAGATACCCTGTTAGAACTATGAAAGAGTCTTATAAAAGAAAACGTAAGAGGTATTTAAAGTATTGGAATAAACTGCCAGAAGGATATTCCTATATTACGGGAAAATCACTTCCTTTTCCTTGCAAATATAAAGAAGCATTAAAACATTTTATTTTATATCATGAGTGCTAATAAATTAAAACTATTGCCATATTATCATGAAAATTATGATAGTATAGCCAAAGAAGCAGAAGAAACTGGAAATTATGTCTATAATAACTGGTGGTATCTTCACGGTAAATTAGAGGATATACTACATTATGATAAGGCTAGCATTATTAATGCCAAAGAATGTCCTGAATTTATAAAAATGGTTCCCGAAGCAGAAAAATTAGGAGGTGATGGAACTATTTGGACTGGAAGAGTAAAATCTTTTAAATTTATTCCCTGGTTATATCTTAATGATATAGTAGAATGTGAAGTTCTTGGAATTGAAGAACCATGTGTGGGATATTTCTGGACTACAGATGAATTAGCCATGACAATAACTTCTGAATCTGGAGAATGTTTTGACGATCATCATTGGTTTCAAAGAGGATTAATTTGTTTAAAATCCGATATTGAAAGTTGTGAGTATGCACTTAAAAAGTTTACCGAAAAAGAAACATTTTTATGAAAAAGATTCTATTTTTATTAGTAGTTGTATTACTATACAGTTGTGAATATAATACTTCTGTTAGAATAAGTCCAGAAGGAAGCGTACCATTTACTTTTATAACTCATTTTGAGTATAAAAATCATCAGTATATCAAATTTGAGACTAATGGATGTGATTCTAGAATAGGTGGGGTAGTTCATGATCCAGATTGTAAATATTGTAATAAGAAATAATATGGTAAATCTTTATTATTTAGTAGCTGCTATTGCATATGGTATTTTTATTGTCCAGTTTATCTTATCTTGGTTTGGTGGAGACACTGATCTTGATGTAGATTTGGATGGAAATTTTGATATGGATGTTGGTGATTTAGTATCATTTAAAGGTTTAATCCATTTTCTAATGGGTTCTTTTGGATGGTTAAGTATTAAAAATCTAACATCTGAAGTTCAATGGTACGATTTTCTGATAGCTTTAGTTATCGGAATACTGTTTGTAACTATACTTTACTATTTATATAAACTTGTTTTACGTCTTCAACATCAAGTAATTCCAGAAGAAGGGGAAGATTTAATTGGAAAATCTGGTATTATCTATTTAAAAATGGGAATGTTTAGATATATTCTAACAGTAGAAATAAATGGAGGAACAGAAGAAATTAGAGCCTATCCCGAAAATTCTGATTTATCTTATGAAATAGGAGATCAGGTAGTAATTACTAAATTTGAAGACAAATTTTATTATTTTAAATAACAAATAAATTATGACAACATTTATTATTGCAGGAATCATTGTAGTTTTAATAGTGTTAACTTTTATCGGACTTTTGTCACGTTATAGAAAGTGTGCAAGTGATGAAATCTTGGTAGTATTTGGTAAAGCAGGTAAGAAAACTGTAATTAATCCAGAAACTGGAAAGAAGGAAGAAGTTATTTTGCATTCTAAAATTATTCACGGAGGTGGTACATTTGTAATGCCTGTTATTCAGGATTGGAAAAAGATGAGTTTGAAACCAATTCAGATTCAAGTTACTGTATCTGGAGTCTCAAGTCAAATGATTAAAGTTTCTATTCCTGTAACATTAACTACTGGTATTGGTACAACCCAGGTACTTATGCAAAATGCTGCAAGTAGATTCTTAACTGCAAATACTAAAGAAATTGCTGGACAAATTCAGGATATTCTTATTGGTGAAGTAAGATCTTTAATGGCAACAATGACTATTGAAGAGATCAATGCTGATAGAATTAAATTCTTGGGTAAAGCAAAAGAAAATATTGAAACTGAATTGAATAAAGTAGGATTTAGTATTATTAATATTAATAATGCTGATATTACTGATGATGCCAACTATATTAAGAATCATGGCCAGAAAGCTGCAACTAAAGCACAGTCTCAAGCACAAGCAGATATTGCAGAAGAAAAGAAGAAAGGAGATATTCAGATTGCAGAAACTGAGAAGGAACGTCAGATTGCAGTAACTAATGCTGAAAAGGAAAGAGAAACTCAGGTTGCTCAAACTAAACAGGAAAAAGAAGTAAAGGTTGCAGAAATTAATCAGGAAAAGGAGATTAAGCTTGCAGAAGCTGAAAAGAATAAGCTTTCAGGTATTGCTGCCCAGCAGGCAGAACAAGAAGCTAATGTAGCTAAATCTGCAACTCAAGCTGCTTCTGCTAAAGCACAAGCCGAAGCTGAGAGAGTAGCTAATGTAGCTGCAGCAAAGGCAGAAGCTGATTCTAAGCAGGCTAAGTCGGAAGCAGAAGCTGTAGCAAGTATTGCTCAATCTCAGGCTGAAGCCGACTCTAAGAAGGCAGAAGCTGAAGCTGCTAAACAAACTCGTATAGCTCAAGCTAAGCAGAAACAGGAAGCTGAAACTCAGAAAGCAATTAATGAGCAAGAAGCAGCTGTTGCTCAGTATGAATCAGAAAAGAGACAGAAAGCGGCCGAAGCTGACAAAGCTGCTGGGGTAGCAGAACATATGGCTACTATTGAAGTATCTAAAGCTAAGGGAGAAGCAGCTAAAGCAGAGGCAGAAGCTGAGAAAGTTGCGGGTACTTCTAAAGTAGAAGCGCAGATGCAGATTGAGAAGATAAAGCAAGAAAAGCAATTGGAGGTTAATGAAGCTGCAGCTCTAGCAATAGAAGCTAAATTGCATGCTGAAACTATTGTTCCTGCTCAGAAAGAGAAAGAGAAAATTACAATCGAAGCAGAGACAGTTAAACAAAAGACAATTCTAGAAGCTGAAGCTGAAGCAGCTAAGATCTTGAAAGAAGCTGAAGCTAAAGCTGATGCTACTAAGTTACAGATGGAAGCAGAAGCAGAAGGTATTCGTAAAAAACTTCTTGCTGAAGCAGAGGGTAAGAGAGCATCTTTGATGGCTGAAGCCGATAAAGTACAGGCTATTGAAATGGCTCCAGCTCTTGCAGTTAAAGAAATGATTGCTAATGGTATGACACCAGAAATGGTTGTTCAATATAAGACTGTAGATCAATTAACTGGTATTGCCGAAGCTTCTTCTCAGATGTTTGAACATATCCATCTTGGACAAGTTACTGTATATGGTAATGAGAATACTGCAGGTAACTTTATGGCAAAGACTGCCGAGAATCTTAATCCTGCATTGGAACTTCTTAAAACAATTCCTTTTGCAGATACTGTTAAGCAGATGTTTGGACAAAAGCAAATTGAAGCTAAGAAAACTGAAGAAGAAACTACTGAAACTTTTGAAGAAGTGAAGTAAATTGTAGGCATAGGGACATTTAATAGTAAAGTATAGTTAGTCCCTATGCTTTTTTGGAGGTATGGGTGAGTGGCTGAAACCACGTCTCTGCTAAAGACGCGAACTCTTTTGGGTTCCGCTGGTTCGAATCCAGCTGCCTCCGCATTTATTAATAAAATTAAATATTTAATGATTAATTGTAATGGAAGAAACGTTTGGATTTATAACTGGTGCGTCACTTACACTATGTTTAATTACAGATGATAAGTATATTAAGATACTATCTGCACTAATATTTGTATTTTCTATTTTACTTAAACTATTTAAAATATGAGTATAGAAGATTTAAAAATAATACCACCAGAAGGAATGGAATGGTATCAAGAAGGTAATGAAATCAAATTCCGTCCTATTGGACAAATAATAAGTTATGAAGATGTAGCTAAAAAATTATTTCTTGAGAAGAAAACATACTTTATTAATGACTCAGGAAATATTAGAAGTCTTGATGTAAATAACCACTATAAAGACCCTAATAATTGTACTTCAGAAAAGCAGGCACAAAAACTATTAGCTATAAATAAATTAATGAATGTAGCTAAGTACCTTAACAAGGGTGAGACTGTTGAATACGGCTATTATATTTGTATATATGAAAATGTCATTACTAATGATGACGTAAGCATAGATGTTGCTAGTGACACAGTAGGTGGTATAAGAAAAGGCTGCATTAATTTTGAAACTGAGGAGCTAGCAAGACAAGCTATTGAAATATTAGGAGAAGAAACTATTAAACTTGCATTAAGTACTGATTGGTAATATGAAAGAGGAATTTATTCATGTTAAAGTAAAAGATGCTGTAAATAATGGCATAATTGAGAGTTATGATTATATAGTTTGTCCTAAATGTTATAATAAAAAATATTATTCATATAATACTACTTTTTATGATAACGACTATACTTGTGAAAAATGTAGTTATAAAAATAAAGTTGGGAAATTATAACAGCACAACAATTAATTAACATTTTAGGTACTATAGATTATTTAAAATCAAATGAAACTGCAGGAAAACTTCCTGATGAGTGTATACAAGCTCTTGATAAATTAATAAATGAATATTTAGAAAATAAATAAGTATTATGGCTGCAATAGATAAAACTTATACTTCTGATTATAATGAGTATCAGAAATTTTTAAATTGGGCTAAAGAAACCACTTTTACATGTCCTAATGGACTTAAACTATATGTTTATGACTATGTCTATGATTATTGGACAGAAGAAGATATGAAAGAAACTCCTCGTCCAGTAATGAACTCCCCTCAAACTTTGGATTATTTCTTAATTAAATATTGTCCATTTGAGTTTGTTAAAGAGAGAATGAGGGAAGTTTATGATGATGAATTTGTTAATTCTGTATTAAATGGAACTAGTGAATATGATACTTTTAAATATCCAGAAATAGGTACTAAATTTACTATTGTAAGAGGTAGGCATATGAAACATAAAGATTATCTCTGGAAATTTAGAAAAAGAAAAATATACTTTGATATAAATGTTGAATATAAAGAAGAACATATCTGGTTTAATTGTAAATTAAAACGATTTCTACTTCCTGATGAATTGGGAGAAATAGATACAAGTTGGGCAGAATGTGGTAGAACAGTTAAATCTTTAATAAGACATTTAAGAAAGGTAAAATTACCAAAAGGGTCTATAATAAAAACTACTGGTAGATATATAGGAGAAGATTTATTGATTTTAGTTAAATAAAATTATGGAAGAATGGCAATATTATGGCTTATTCCTAGACAAAGATACTAGGGACAAATTAATCTCATTTTTAGAGAATAGTAAGTGGGATTATCTTTATGAAGAACTTTCAAAGGTTTATCTAGACCATTGTACCTTATTGCATCAAGCTCATCTTAAAGAAGATTCTTTTAAAAGTATCAGTATTAAAGAATGGCTAGATGTATTACTTAAACTTGGAATTACTCAAAAAAATATATTAATAACTCATATAGGCTATTCTAATAAGTCTTTAGCTTTTAAGGTAATTCTTAATTCTTTTGATCCTATTAAATATCCAATATGTTTTAATGAAACTCCTCATATTACTATTGGTACATACAAAGATGGAAAACCTGTAGATAGTAATAATATTACTGAATGGCATGAAATCAAACCTATTAAGATAACTGTGAACTTAAAAAGAATATGAGATTGATATTTAAAATATGGAAAAATATTATAGCTTAAACATAAGTATATTATTTTATAAATTTCCTGGATTTATATTTAGAAATGGTTGTGCCGAACTAATAGGTTATAATCCAGAAACTCATGTTCACATGATCATTGATGATGGGCTACGCGTTTCTACAGATGAAAAATGGCTTGTTCATCAATACACAATTAAAAATCCAGAGAAGTTTAATTGGCTAGAGTGGAAATATATTTGTGATGAAAATATTGCAGAAAAAATATTTGAAGGTTGGGTAGAATTATGAAGAAGATTAAAATGTGGATTGCAAGAGATGAAGGAATCTATGATGATGACTATGATGTTTTAGAAAAAGGTAAACTTCATCTCTTTTATGACACTCCTTTAGTTCATGAGGATCTAGATACTCGTACATTAAAATTTGATGGTGCTAGATGTATTGGAGAAATTCCAAGTTATATGTATCCTTGGATTAAAGAAGGAGATTGTTATGAATTAGCTTTTAATACTCCCTATTTTACTAATTTTATAAGAATAAAATGAGATATATAATAATATTATTAGCATGTTTTATAGTATCATGCAATAATTCACATCATACACACGAACAACAAGAACAGCAAGTAGAATATATTGAAAAGTATTGTCCTAATTGTAATGGAGTGGGAAAAATAAAAATGTCTACATCAGCGAAAATTGCTCTTGGAATTATTACATTTGGACATGGTTTATTATGTGAAACCGAAACTTGTGAAATGTGTAGAGGAACCGGAGTTATTAAAGTAAGAAAATTAAAACAATGATAACTAGAGTATGTTTTGTAGCATTAAGTAATCATAAAATAGTTAGAAAAATTATTCCTATTGAACATGATTTCGAAACTATTCCTGAATCTGAATTTTTAGGATATAAATTACCAGAAGTACCTATTGATAGTCAAGTTATTGATTATCTAGATACTATTGATAAATCTAATATTATGTTGAAATATGATTTTGACATGATAATAGATTATTATGTTCTTAAAAAGAAAAAGAAGAAAAGTGATGAAATAGCTGAATTTATAGAATATCTTGAACCTTATGTTACTGAAGATATGTATAGACCCATTGAAGTAATTATATCTGAAGCAAAAGATATATTGTTTGGAAAAGGTAAATCTAATGAAACAAAGGTAAAAGAATTATTTATAATATACGGAATTGTAAATAAATCAATAAAAGGTACTTTAAATAGTATAGAAAAAATTATAGAAAAATATGAGAACAGTAACAATAGAAGTACCGGACGATTGCGAAGTTCGGATTGTCAAGAAGGAAGAGAAAAAAGAAGAACCTGTAATCAGAACTTATCAAGATTTGATTAAGAATCATAAAACTATGAACGGTTACTGGATTAATTCTTATTCAGAGATAACTATAACTAGGGACTTTGGTTCTTGTAATATTTGTAAAAATGTAGCAATCTCAAAAAAAGTAGCTAAGTCTATGCTTGCAATGGCTATGATTAGTCAATTAATGCCATACTATGGAGGAGCTATTATTGATGAAGAGTGGCAAAATACCAATAGTAAATATGTTATAGTTAAAATAAGAGGTACAATACATATAGATGATTTTTTTAGTAAGTATCATTTTCTTGCTTTTCATACAGCAGAACAAAGAAATAATTTTCTTAAATATAATGAACAGCTGGTTAAAGATTATCTAATGATTGATTAAAAATATTAATATTATGCAGATTTATGGCGGTAAATTTAAAAGTATCCCTTTTCCAAATGATAATTTTCAGAAGTGGGATGTAGTTACTCCTAAAGACCCAAATAGGTATGGTGCACATTATACTATTATAGATTATAGATTCTATGAATTTAGTAATGGAACAACAGGCTATTATTATATTTTAGAAACTGATCTTTATTGTGAAGAAATTTGGGTAGCCGATTTAAGAGATTATGAAAAATTATATTCTAAAAGAAAAGAAATAGCTCTTAATCTATGTGGTAAACTTAAAACTAGACTTAAATATATTTCAGATGTTAAAAAGGATATAAATAAAACTCTTGATATTGACACTAACTTACTTTCTGAAGGTATAGAAAAAATTGAAACATTTTGTAAAATTTTAGAACATATAAAATAATGTTTACTTGTCAGTGTTTAATAAATAAAAATAATCCTACATTAAGAAGGAAGTTAGAAAAAATGGGATATAAGTTAAAAGGTACTCTTAAAGATTTTCCTTTTATTTATTGTAAAAATGGTTTTTATCAAACTCCATCTTTTAATGAAAGACCTTCTAAAGATAAATATATAAATTGTGAGGATAATGAATTACTATTTCTGTCTTTAGCTGCTTTAAATGATTCTACGGATAAATATCAAATATTTATATTAGACGAAGATTACGGAGAAGAAGATTTTGGTATTTTATCTAAAAACTCATTTCATCTATGTAAGGATGATAAATTTAATAATTATTTTCCTGTAAATTTTATATGCCATAAAGCTAGTGTGAATGAATTAATTAAATTTTATAATGTTAGTTAGAGTCATAAAAGATAATTCTATAGTAGAAGTAGAAAAAGGAGTTTATTTATATATAGATAGTTTTGGAAATTTTTATAATTATTGGGAAATAGAAATACTATGAATAGAGGAGAAAGAAGAGAGAGATCTAAAAGAAAATGGATTTCAAGAGCAAAGAAAATCTATAATACTTACAAAGATTCACTTAATTTTAGTTCTATTACTGAATTTTTAAATAAGGATATCTATGGAAAGTTTATAAAAAACACTCCTAATCCTTTTAAAGATAAGATTAGAAAATCTATTTTTAAAAAGGAGAATAGAAAAGAGAGATACTTTAAAAAGGATATCAACGAAGGCATTCAGGAATATAATTCTCTAAATGATTTAACTTGTACTTCTTGTATTCACTATGAAAATTGTCAAAAAAGTCATGTGGATATATGTTCCGATTATTATGATTAAATATGGAAAAATATATTAATGGAAACCTGGTAAAGAAAATTATAGTACATAAAAAATCAGAAAATCCATACTGGGAACATCATATTGGGTTTTACAAATTTTTGTGGAGGAAAAAATCCTATGATTACTGGAATTATCGGATGGATGATTATACCGAGGAAGAAATGATAAAAAAGTTACCTGAACTTGATTGTTATTTTGAAAACGGAAAGATATATTATCTTCCTTATATAGTATTAAAATTTTCTAAAAATTACGATGAATCAATTACATTTAAGACTATAGAGGATCTTAATAAATGGTTAAATTTATTTTTGAATAAATATCCAAATACATTCTATAAATTAGAGGATTAACAATTTTTAACTTTTAGCTAATCAAAAAATAGTTATTATTATGGCAGAATTAATTATTAAACAAAACGGAACTTGTGATTTAAAATTTCATGCAAATTTAAAAAATTATAAAATGAAAAGAGAAATTACTTATAAAGGAAATAATTTTATTTTGTTTATTAATAAAAACGATTCTATATATGATGTAATTAATAAGTCAACAAATTCTAGAGATACTTATTTCTTTAATAAACTAAAGGGAAATCCTTCTAGTACTGCTATGCAGAAAATATTTGCTGAAATAAATATGAGAGAACTAATTTCATAAAACTGGAGAGATTAATTCTCTCCTATCTTTAGAATATCTCTTCTTTAAAAGAAATATTATAATGTTAAGCCGTGGGATGGGAAATTCGGCTTTAAACAGTACCCACACCTTTTGTAAGATTCAAGGTAAATCGAAATCTTTATATAAAACTTTTTAATACCAAGTTTTGGAAATAGTTTTAGAGGTATTAATTGCAGAATTGGTGAAATGGTTATCACATGACACTTCCAATGTCAAGTTGACAGTTCGATTCTGTTATTCTGCTCCAAAATTTTAATTTACCATGAAAGTAAAATGTACAACCTGTAATAAATTTTTTAATTATGGAGATTATAATTCTCCAATGTTTATAAATAAAATTTGGAATAAAATCATAACTTATTATGGATTAGCCAACTTTGAAAAAGAAGCAGCTAGAAAGTTTATCCCTTTCTATAAGAAAGGAGATATAAGTTATAGAGAAGATTGCCATGTTTTTATTTGTAGTAAGTGTGCAGAAAAAGCCTTAGGTAGAAAAATACTTACCTCAGACATCAATGATTCTGTATTTAATATTCCATTTAGAGAAAAGTATTTTAAAGAACCTCGATGTGACTGAGTGGTCTAAAGTTGCGCTCTGCAAAAGCGTTATTTCATTGGTTCGAATCCAATCATCGAGTCACTGTTTCGACATTTTCAGTCTAAATGCCAGTATTACTAGCTGTTAAAATAGTAACACGTCTAGTGGTGATGCAATCTAGTCGTGCCATACGGTCAGAATGGTCGGTATCCACCGTGAAGGATTATCCCTGGGTAGCGGATATAAATTAGCTACCAAATATCGTTGGGTGATAGCAGTGGTAGCTAGCTAGGCTCATAACCTAGAGGTCGGTGGTTCGAATCCATCCCCAGCAACAATTCCTTCTTCTGCTTTATTTAGATTTTTAATTATTAACTTAAAACTTAAAATTTTATGAAAAAGGTAATTAATTTTATGAAAAGAGCAAGTAAAGAGTATTTTAATCGAGTTTCAAAGAGTTGTTATTTAACTCCTACTGGATGTGTTCCATTTAGAATTGATTAAAATGCAAAAGAAGTAAGTAAGTACCAAAGGGGTACTTACAGATGTAGAGGATAATATTAGAGTAAAGTTTAAGTAGTTAGAATAAATAATTTGTACGGATAGTCAAGTGGCCGAAGACAATAGACTGTTAATCTATCGTGAGAAATCCCATCGCAGGTTCGAATCCTACCATACCCACAAAATCTGTTCCGAGTTTAAGTTGAAGCCAGACTTGGCGAGGCATAGGTAAATGCTGATGATAAAAACTTATCTGGTGTGATTAGGTGGCAGAATCCTAATCGTGGACATTTTAGCAAGTATTCACCAATTAAAAAGAAAATTTGTAACATGGGCCGTTAGCATAAATGGATAATGCACTAGATTTGCAATCTGGAAGATAGAGTTCGAGTCTCTGCGTGTCCACAAAATAGATTTGGAAATAAATTTTAAAATTTAATTATATGCAAACATTTTTATTTAGTTTTATTACTTTTACTGGTATAATAAGCAATTTTTCAATACTTAAAAATAAAGGGTTATAATAAAAAAAATTATATAATAGATTAAAACAATATGACTAGATTAGAAAAGTATTTACAAACTTCAGCAGACAGTATTATTTATGCAGAAACAACAGAATCAATTTATTTTGTAGTTGGGAATGTAAAAATTAGAGTATCTGACCACTTTAGTAAAAATACTGATGCTGACTTACAGGTAGTAATTCCTTTTAATGGCGGAACCAAATATATGGTAACTATTAGAGATGGTAATGGAAAAATGCTATTGTGGAATGCTCAACAAATTAAAGATTTTATTTCTCCATTATCTATTATAAAATCTTTAAAAGAACCTATACAAAAAGGTTCTTCTAATGGACAAGAAACTGCCGTACACAAAATACAGAGAGCATTAAATAGCAGTTCTTCTGAAAATACATTAAAATTTAATGGAAATTTAATAAAATCTAAAGTAAAGACAAAAATATGCACTTCCCTACAGATATCTGTATTAGGAAAGAAAAAATCAACCTGGAATATTCAAGAAATAAGTGCTTTATCCTCTTTATTTAAACAAGAATTTGGTACTGGAAGTATTAATGAAGATATTCAAATTTTCCTAACGTGTACTTCTATTTCTTATGAAGAAATTCTCAATATTTATAAAATAATTGTAATAGATAATAAAGAAAAACCAACAATAAGTCTATTACAAGAAGCTTACAGATTAATTTCTGATTGCCTCAGTAACCAATAAAGTTGCTGAGGTATTTTTGTATTATAACTTATGATAGAATCTACTTTAAAAACTATTATTAAGGTTTTAAAAGAACATGATAATGAATATTTAGAAGAAATAAAGAGATTACAAAATAAAATAGATGGTTATGAAAAGGAAAGAGAATTAATTATTAAAGCTTTAAAAGAAAATAAAATTAATAACTTAAAATGGTATTTTAATATATGAAAATTAGAGGAGTAATTTTAATTATTAGCATTATTATGGGATTATTTATAGGATATTCATCCCATCATTGGATTCATCAATATAGATATCAAGATGAATCAGTAACACTTCTTCCTGAACACCCTTTTTATCTTTTAGAAGATGTAAATGAGGAAGTATTGTATAACACTTTAAAACATTATAATTTTCCTAATCCGGCTATTATTACTGCTCAGGCAATAATTGAATCTGGAAATTTTAAATCTAGATTATGCATAGAAAATTATAATTTATTTGGATTATATAATTCAAATAAAATGGAATATTTTAAATTTGATAGTTGGATTAGTTGTGTATTTGCGTATAAAAGATACATACTAAATAAATATGAAGAAGGGGAAGATTATTATGGATTCTTACAAAGAATAAATTATGCGGAGGATCCAGAATATATAAGTAAGGTAAAAACTCTAGAAAATAAAATACTTAAAAAATATGAAACTAAAGAAAAATCCCATCCTTTGTCAGGAGGAGATTAATGAAATTATGGGAATGTTCACAGAACATTTTGAGTATTCAATAAAGAATATTAATTCTTATGAAGAATTAACTAAAGAGGAAAAAGAAATTATACCTAAATGGTTATTTAATAAAATTACTGAATAATTTTTAATAAAAAAAACTATGGCATTTATAGATTTTAAAAAAGATGTAGAAGTTGCATTTAACAACATGATTAGTGATAACCTTTTTGTAGTTGATGTAGATAAAGATTTGCTTTGGATGGCTTATCTTCTCTCATTTGACGATCCAGTTGAGAGACAAGAACATAATTGCAATGCTTGTAAATCTTTTATTAGACATTATGGAAAAGTGGTTGCCATTGATCCAGTAACCTATGAAACTAAAACTTTCTGGGATAATGTTCATACTCCTGGATTTGAGAAATCTGCTCAAGAAATAGCTAAACTTGTTAAGCAAGCTTCTATAAGGGATATCTTTGTACAAGATGTGAACGAATTTCATGGCTGCGATCATAATGTTCAATTACTTCCTGATGGAACTACAAGAACTTGGCATCATCTTTATGTAAATATTCCAGAAAGATTTAAATTTAATATGAGGAATTTTAATTTTGCTTCTGCATCAAGTTACAGAGGAGATGTGAGAGCAAGAAAAGAAGTTCTTGAACGTTCTATTAGAGAACTTACAGATGAATCGGTAGAAACAGTTATTGACTTAATTGAAGATAATTCTCTATATCGCGGTGCTGAATTTCTCAAAGGACTTCAAGAATTTTTGAGAATTAAGAAATCTGCCCCAACTTCTAATCTTTCTAATTACTGTTGGTTAAATTATAAGTCTCAAGTAGCTAAAATCAGAAATACAGCTATGGGAACTTTACTTATTAACTTAAGTGAAGGAATGGATCTTGAAAGAGCTGTAAGAGCTTATGAAACTATTATGGCTCCTTCTAACTATAAGAGACCTACTGCATTAATTACTAAGAAACAAATTGAAGCTGCTCAGAAAACAGTTGAAGAATTAGGACTTACTAATGCACTTCCTCGTCGTCATGCTAGAGTAGAAGATATTTCTGTAAATGATGTATTGTTTGTAAACAGAGATACTAAAGCTAAGATGAAGGGAGGAATGTTTGAGACATTAATGTCTGAAACTACAGTTAATCCTAAGACATTTACTAAAGCTGAAGAAGTATCTGTAGATAAATTCTTGAAAGATATTCTTCCTGGTTCTACTGATGTTTCTATTTTAGTTGAGAATAGACATATTTCTAACTTTGTAACATTAACTGCTCCAGAAAATCCAGATGCAGGACACTTATTTAAGTGGAATAATAACTTTGCATGGGTTTATAATGGTTCACTTGCTGACTCATTTAAAGAGAAAGTTAAAGCTGCTGGAGGTAATGTTAATGGATTTATGCGTGTTTCTCTTCATTGGTTTAACTATGATGATCTTGATCTTCATGTAACAGAACCTAATGGACAAGAAATTTACTACTTTAATAAAACAGGTTATACTGGTGGAGTTCTTGATGTTGACATGAATGCTGGTAAAGGAAAAACTAGAGATGCTGTAGAAAATATTATATGGACTAATCCTAATAGACTTACATCTGGAGAATATTTAGTTAGAGTTCATAATTTTTGCAAAAGAGAAACTATAGATGTAGGTTTTGAAATAGAAATTGAAATCAATGGGGAACTTCATAAATTTAACTATGATGATAAAGTATTAGATAAAGAGTTTATTGAGGTTGCTACCATTAAAGTAAGTGCTAACAGGAATATTTCTTTGAAGCCTATTATTCCAGAGGGAGTTACTTCAGTTAAATCTACTAAGGAATGGAATATTGATACTATGAAGTTCCAGAAAGTATCTTGTATTATGTTCTCACCTAATTATTGGAAGGGAAATGAAGTAGGTAATAAACACTTGTTCTTTATGATTGAAGGATGTAAGAATCCTGATCCTGTAAGAGGTTTCTTTAATGAATATCTAAGAAGTGACCTAGAAAGAGATCATAGAAGAGTGTTTGAAGCATTAGCTTCTAGAGCTAAAACAGAGTATAGTGATGATCAGCTTAGTGGCTTGGGATTTTCTCTTACTCAATCTAATGACGTGATTGTTAAAGTTAATAATAAACCTTTTAAAATTAAATTTTAATTATGTACAAAGTAGCATCTAAAATGAAGTTGCGTTTTGCAACAAGTAAAGGAAATCTGAGTGTAGAAGATTTGTGGGATTTGAATCTTGTAACTCTTGACAAGCTAGCAATAGCTATAGATGAAGAACTCTCTAAGAGTCCTAGAAAGTCTTTTATTGCTGAAACTACTCCTGAAAATGAAGTAGCAAAGCTTAAACTTGATATCTTAAAAGATATTATAAAGACTAAAATGGAAGAAAAAGCTAAGAAAGAATCTGAAAAGCAGAGACTCTCTGAGAAAAATAAATTGCTTGAAATTCTTGCTCGTAAAGAACAAGCTAACTTGGAGAATCTTTCTGAAGAAGAACTTCGTAAAAGAATTGCTGAATTGGGATGAAAAAGTTTATTTTAGTTATTATGTTTGGGCTACTTCATTTTGGAGTAGCTCAAGCTCAACAAATTCAGTGGTATAAAGCTACTGAAATTTCCTATAAGTATATTTATAATGGAAAATGGACAAATTGGTCTGATTGGGAGAAAGTTAATATTAACATAAAAATGGATATAACTAATGATATTGTAGTTATATACAGTAACGAACCGCAGGTATATAAAATAATTAAACAACTTCCTTCTCCATATGATTCTACTGGTTCTCAAATAAAATTTCAAATGATAGATCAGGATGCTGATATTGGAAATATAAGATTGAGAGTAGAAAATAATGGTAATTCTCAAATTTATATTGATTTTGCAGATATATCTTGGGTTTATAATGTGAGAAGAATTAGATAACATTTTTTAACTTTTCTATTAATAATAAATATAATATAATAGACAGTAAAAGATTTACTGTTAGGCATAGTGGCGCAACTGGTTGAGACGCACTAGACTTAGGATCTAGAAGAAGAAATTCTTGTATGGGTTCGAATCCCATCTATGCCACATTGTAACCAATAATAAGTAATACAATGAAAGAAATTAGAGAAAGAATTGAAGCTAACAAAAAGCTTTTAAAACTTGTAGAAGAAGAATTGTGTAAAAATCCAGAGCTTAGATTTATTCAAGCATTATGGAATTTAGGAATTATAGATTCTATTGAGGAAAATGATAATGGAACTAATCTACTAGAAATAGTAGATAGATTTTATGAAGAATCTAAAGATACTTTAAAAAGAATAAATAAAATGTAAAAATGAATGATATTCAACTTTACAATTATTATTTATCAATAGAATTACCTTGTCCAATGTATAGAAGTTGGATATATCCAGATTATGTAGTAATAACTGGATTAGCTTTTTGTTATCCTCATCCTTGCAGACATTTTACTTTTGAAGAATTTATAGAAAAGCTATATTCTGATAATGAATTTAGAAATTTATTAGAGGATGGAAAGATATATTAAAGAACTAGAAAAACTTTACAAAGAAAATATTCTAAAATCTGATATAGAGCAGGATTTACAGAAGGTCATGAAAGTGCTTTAAAACAATTAACGAAATTAGAAAAAATATGAATAACGTTTACTTTGGAGCAGAAGGGTTAAACTCTACTTCTGCAAACTATTATGCTAATGTAGCACAGGAAATGATTCAATCTATTTCAGAATCATTAAACAGTATAAAACTATATGAAACTTGTGTTTCATCTATTGATTCTCAGGCTTCAAAACTTATGTCTAAAGGATGGACTTCTCTTGACTCCATCAAGACTGGTCTTGAACAGATAGCAAAAATGAATGCTTTCTGTGCTTGGGTAAGAGAAGCTATTAAAGAAAAAGATCTCCAACTTAATAAAGTAACTACTTTATCTTTGGAGACATGGATGATTCAGACTAACTATCCAGTTATGGAAGTTCCTAATAGACCTGAACCTCCTAGAGATCCAATAGAAGAAGATATTATCAATACTTGGGATATTAATAAAAGGAATAAATATCTTAAATTAGAAGCTTTTGCTTCTACTTATGGTAAATATATTCATCCTAAAGGAGCTTTCTCTAAAGCTAGAAAGGATCTACATAATGTAGAAAATAATCCTATTACTAAAGAAGGTTCTGGTAGAGATTTAGTTCTTTATTATTATAATCCTACAGTTAATAGTTTTGATGTAGAGAAACTATTTTTTGAACTTCAAGAGGTTTATCGTTCTTATGAAAAAGAGCTAAATGCTATGAAAGCTGATCTTAAAGAAGAAGTAAATAAAGAAGTTCTTAAAAGGAATCGAGAATATAAAGAGCAATTAGATGCATATAATGCTGAATACGATAAATGGATGTCATATCGTAGAAATGCACAAGTTGCATATAATAACTGGATTACTTCTGAAAGAGAAAGAATCTCTAAACTAAAAATCGTATTGCCTTCTAATCTTCTTGATACATTTAAGGAGATTCAGAAGCAATGTGATTCTTCTAAGTAATTAGAAGTTTTCTGTAGGAAGCTAACAAAAAATTTAATTATAAAATGAAAGCAATATTATTTTTTGCAGAATTATAATCTGCTACTATACTCGCCGACTATACAAAAAAAAATAACTAATATGAGAAGTTATATTTCTCAAAATAGTCTTTATCCTTGTCTTTGCTAGTATAGTCGGGTCTTTGACTTAGTTTTTGCTTTTGTCTGCGTGTTAGCTTCCTACATATCTCGTCAACCATGTGTTGAAGGAGTTACGGAATCGTAAAATAATTCCTTATAAATATTGTGACGAAATTAAATAGACGTCGTATGAAAACTAAGGGACTTTTAATCCTGCTATTGAAAGTTAACGTAAAGTCGAATAATAGATAGTAAAGCTCATATAGTGTGGCTATAGACACAATGTAGGTTTGAATCCTACCAATATTAATTATAAGAAATTATTCTATGATTCTTGCAAATATTACACCGGGAGTGTAGAAATACAGGACTGTTGTAGTTACGATTGAGTAAGGGGTGAAACTTACTCTATTTAGTGCTTCAGTTACAAGTAATCTTTAAACTTGGTGACTATTATCCCAAATTCTCAACAAGAAGAAAAAGGAGGTTGGCCAACCTAATAATGGTACAAGCCTTAATTGGTAATAAAGAGTGGTGAAAGTATCTTTTGAAGCACAGATACAGTAACCACTCTTTTATTTTATTGTTTAACTTAATATTTTTTTAATTATGAAAAGTTTTATTTTTGTTTTTATTTTTAGTACAGTAATGACTATGGTATCTTGTGGAAATAAAGTAAATAATGTAACTTCTAATGATTCTACTAAAGTTGATTCTATTAAAGTAGACTCTATTGAGATGGATTCAGTTCTAGAGGATTCCATATTGATGGATACTTCTATTTATAATATCCAATAATATGATTGACATTATTTTTAATGATTTATATTGTGAGGATATAATTGATGATTTTGAAGAATTCGGAAGATGTGAAGGAAACTTCACTTTATCCGAATTTATTCAAGATGATTTTAGTAGAGCTTTTTGTTTGGGTTATTGTTATGAACAGATAATAAAACAAAAATTATGGATTCCAGTATCAATAAGAAAAGAAATTAGACATCTTCCTGAAGAACTTGAATATTTTAACCCTCAGCTAAAATGGTTAAATGATAAATATAATGTAAAAGGCATTATAAAAATACAGGAATATGCCAAATTTATTTTAAATAATGTATTTTGTGATGATAAAGATACTTTATTAAAACTAGCAGTTATACTTGGGATAAATTTTAATAAAGCTCAAAATAAAACAATGAATGAAAGTACTTAAAATATATACCGATGGAGCTTTTAGCCCATTAAAAAATATAGGAGGGATAGGTATAGTATTTGTACTAAATGACAAAAAAATCTATACTTATAATAAGAAAATAGAAAATACTACAAATAATAAGTGTGAGTTAATTGCTGTTATAACAGCTTTAAACGCAATAAGTAAACCAATCGATCAGGTTATTATTTATACTGATTCACAATATGTATTAGGATGTGCAATTAAAGGTTGGAAAAGAAAGAAGAATGTAGAATTGTGGAAAAAATACGATGAAATTTTAAATAAAGCTTCTTCTTTTTGCTCTAATATTACTTTTGAATGGGTAAAAGGGCATGATAAAAATGAATATAATAACTTAGCTGATAAATTAGCTGTAGAAGCATCTCAACTAGTATGAAACTTAGAAAATGTAAATATAAAAATGTTGTTAAAGCTGCATTAGCTTTTAAGCCATGGGATTATGGATATGTACTTGATATAGAAAAGGAATCTTTTAAAAGATTAAAACAAGGTATGGTATCCCATATTGGGAGCGAAAGAGATGCAGAAAGAATACAACTAGCTATCAATCTTTTATCTATCATAAAGGAGGAAGATAGTAAATATGATCATATAAGAGATAAAATGCTTATTCATGTAAATAAGAAGAATTTTAAAAGATTCTTTATAGAAAAAGAATATCCTATTAGTGAATCTTTTTATAATTCTGAAATATTTAAATATAATCTTAGACAAGAAAAAGCATGGTGTCTTTATAATAAACTTAGATTATATCATATGAGAGAATGGTGGGACTAATTAAAATTTAAAGTTATGAAATATAAGAAAATGAAACAATACCTTGCTCAGAAGCAAGCATGGTGGGACAAATTGCCTAAATCTGTTCAAGCTGCAACTATGAGACCTGGTTCAGTAAAAACTAGATAAAGTTATGGAATTAAACGATATAGTTTCTGTAACTTTAACTAAATATGGGGCAGATTTTCTTAATTCTAAAAATAAAAAAGAAAGAAAAGAAAATTCTTATCTAAGAGAATTTTGTCCTAAAGAACTGGTAGAAAAGCTTCGTCCTATAGATTACCAAGAAGGAACCAAATTACAAGAATCCTTATGGATAATACTTAATTGGTTTGGAACATGTTTTAATATTGGAGACAATGTTCCTTTTACTAATTTACATACTGTTTAATTATGGAAATATTTGTATTTTTAATTATATTAGTGATTTATATTCGTTATGAACCTAGTATAGATTTTGCTGGCGATAAAATAATATTATGGTATAATGAAGGTAATGGAATAGATAAAAAACGTGTTTATAAAATTTTATTTAGAGTAAAATGATAGACTATTCTATTAATACATTACTGAAAAATGGTAGGAAAGTAACAGGATGTATAGGATTTCCTGAAGATCCTAAAGTATATACAAATGCATGTAAATTCTGTGCTAATTTTGGAAATCATTCAGATAGTAGCAAGGGATGTTTAAAACCTTATGGTGGCACAGATTGTTATGTTTGGATAATTATGCCTAATGGCGATGTGTTAGGAGCATGTGATAATTTTGAAATATTAATTAATTCTAATAATAAATAAAATGAAGGAAACAATTCTTTTGACCGATGGCTATAAGTTGGGCCATCATCTACAATATCCTAAAGGAACTGAAATGGTTTATTCAAATTGGACTCCACGTAGTTGTAAGTATTTCCCAGAAGCTAGTGAAGGTTCAGTTGTATTTGGTATTCAATATTTAGTAAAAGAATATCTTATTAAACAATTTAATGAAAACTTCTTTCAGCTTCCGAAGGAACAAGCTGTTAAAGAGTTCTATGACAGAGTAAATAACTTTGTAGGTATTGAAAATGTCGGCATTGAGCATATTGAAGCTCTTCATGACTTGGGCTATCTGCCTATAGAAATTAAGGCTCTTCCAGAGGGTTCGATCTGCCCAATTAGAGTTCCTATGATGACTATCAAGAATACGCTTCCGGAGTTCTTTTGGCTTACTAATTATCTAGAGACTCTCATAAGTTGTACCTTATGGCTTCCTTGTACTTCTGCTACGTCAGCTCGTCTGTATAAGAAGGAACTTAAACGTCACGCTGATCGTACTGGTTTTCCTGGAGATGTTGATCTTGGATTCTGCTGTCATGATTTCTCTATGAGAGGTATGGCTGGAGTAGAGGCAGCTATTATATCTGGAATGGCTCATATGACTTCATTTTGTGGAAGTGAGACTATTCCTGCTATACGTGCTTTGGAGGAGTATTATAATGCAGATTCTTCAAAAGAACTTATTGCAGCTACAGTTCCAGCAACTGAACATAGTGTTATGTGTGCTGGAGGAAAGACCGATGAAATTGAAACATTCCGTCGACTTATTTGTGACGTATATCCAAAAGGAATTGTAAGTATTGTATCTGATACATGGGATTTCTGGCAAGTAATAGAGGATTTCCTTCCAAAATTGAAAAAGGAAATTATGGCACGTGATGGTCGTGTAGTAATCCGTCCAGACAGCGGTGATCCTGTTGATATTATTTGTGGTTTGAGAACTAACCCACACTTTAATACTAGAATTTCTGAAGGTAAATACTATTGCTGTTATGCTCCATTTGATCCAAATTCAGACTATGTAGAAGTATCTGAAGGTCAGTATTATGGTGCATATTATATGCTTGGAAAGACCTTTGGCTGGAATACTACTGAGAAAGGTTTCTTGTATCCTTCTACTAAGGTGGGATTATTGTATGGAGATTCTATTACTCTTGAACGTCAGAAGCAAATCTACATGCGTCTTGAAGGTGCTAACATGGCTGCTTGTAATCTTGTTCTTGGAGTAGGTTCATTTACTTATCAATTTAAATCAAGGGATTCTCTTGGATTTGCTGTTAAGGCTACTGCTTGTAAAGTTAATGGCCAGCTTGTAGAAATATTTAAGCAACCTAAGACTGATGATGGAACTAAGAATTCTCTGAAAGGT
The DNA here is from genome assembly GCA_944323665.1 of Candidatus Gastranaerophilales bacterium. GTDB lineage: Bacteria > Cyanobacteriota > Vampirovibrionia > Gastranaerophilales > Gastranaerophilaceae > CAG-196. The sequence goes on from CALUTN010000183.1 coordinate 53,378, forward strand.
CTTATTGCTATCTATGAGAAAGACGGTAAATATATGGCAGTTGATGGGGTATCTGAAGAAGAGGAAATGGCTGGAGCTCTTGAACCAGTATTTGTAAATGGAGAACTTAGAAGAGACTATACACTTAAAGAAATTAGAGAACGTATTAATGCTACACTATAATGAGTAACGAATCTTTTAATCATCCATTTTGTGACTATAATTGTATAAGACGTTTAGAGAAGGAACTAGATACTCATGGTGGTTTAGTCATAGGATTTGATTTTGATAATACAATTTTTGATGTCCATAATCGCGGAGGAAATTATAAAGATATAATAGATACTCTTAAAGAATGCAAAGATTTGGGATGGACTTTATGTCTATATACTTCCGAACCAGATGAAGATTGGTTAAAATGGAAAATTGATTATTGTAAACACTTTGGTATTGAACCAGACTATATTAATGAAAGTCCTCTTCTTAAGGGAACTAAGAAACCATTTTTTAGTATACTTTTAGACGATAGAGCAGGTTTACAATCTGCTTATTTAATTTTACAAAACATTATAAATTATGCAAGATCTAAATCTAATTAAAATAGAAAAGAGTGATATTAAATATTCTTTTTCTAGATTTCCCGATGGTGAAGTTCAAATAACTCTTGACTCAATTAACCATAAGGATAAAGTTCATATAATATGTCGTATAACTAATGCCGAGGAATTGTTTATTCTTATGCAAGTATGTGATATATTAAAAAGACATGGAGTAATATATTGTATTTCTATTTATTATCTTATGAGTATGAGAATGGATAGAGTAATGGATTTTAATCGTCCGTTTTCATTATCAATTGTATGTAAAATACTTGATTCTTTAGACGCATGGTATATTGATATATTTTCTCCTCATTCTGAAGTATATACCCATATATTTAAAAATAACAATGTAAGTGAGTTAGATTGTATAGAAAAATATCCGGATTTATCAAAATTTCAAATATTACTTCCAGACGCAGGAGCTACAGAACGTTTTTATTTTTACAATTATGAGGCTATTACTTGCAGTAAAGTAAGAGATCTAGCTACTGGAAAAATAACTCAAATTCAAATTGATAATCCAGAAATTCTTACTGATCAACCTATACTTATTTTTGATGATTTGTGTGATGGAGGAAGAACATTTATAGAAATTGCTAAAGTTGTAAGAGCTATTAAACCAGATATTGAATTAAATATCTTTGTTAAACATATGGTTAATCCTAAAGGTATTGAAAATCTTTCTAGTACCTTTAATCATGTATGGTTTACTAATTCTTATAAGGATTGGCAGAATGAGATTTTACCTAATAATGTAACTGTAATTGAAGTAGTATGAAATATAGAGAAAAGGCAATTTTTGAAGCAATAAAGTGGGATGGAAAAAATTTCTCAGAATATCCAACTTGGTTAAAAAAGAGTCTAGATGCTGGTAACGTAAAAATATTTGAAGATATAGTATCTATATCAAATATAGATGGGGGATATATCGCTTTTCCAGGAGATTATATTATCTTTAATTACGGAGCAATTTACGTAAGGCATCCAGATGTTTTTGAAAAATATTTTGAAACAGTAGAAATAAATAAAGAATTTTTAAATTTCGGAGAAGCTATCGAAGTTCTAAAACAGGGAGGTGCTGTTAGAAGAAAAGGCTGGAATGGTAAAGGATTGTTTGTAATTAAACAAGTACCATCACACATTGATAGTGATATTATTCCGAAAATGCAATCACTTCCACAGTCAGCTAAAGATCTTATTTTGGAAGGTAAAGGCTTTATCGACTACACAAGTCAATGTCTTATCTACAATGAGAATACTGGACGTGCTGATTCATGGGTTCCGTCTATTAGCGATGTGTTTGCAGAAGATTGGGAAATAGTTAAATAAGTTAATTACTATAAAAATTTATAATGGTAATTGAAGGATCTTTTTATAGACTCACTCCAGTAAGTGAGTCTTCTCCTTTTTTTGATCTAGAGCTTCTTTATGATATAGGAGGTAAAAATCCTAGAAAAGAATTTAAAATAGAAGGATATGGACTTTCCTTAGAAGCTGCTATTGACAGATGTTGTAGATATGCAGTTTTTAAAAAATTTTCTAAAGAGGAAATAATAGATTTAAAGCAATATGTAGATGAATACAAAAAAGCATTTAGGGAAATTAAATCCCAACTTAGATGAAAATAAAAGATTAATATCTAAAAAATTAAATAATTTATGTAGATATTTAAATGAAGAATATAATATAAATTATGGTGGATGTTGTTTAGTAACATATATTATTTCTAAACTACTAAAAAAGGACAATTTTAAATTTAAAATAATAGTATGGAGTGATTATAATTTGTCCGTTAAAAACTTTTCTGAGATAAATGAAGCTCAATTTCATTATGCTATTAATTTAGGAAGATATAATATAAATTCTGGTAATTGCTCAAAAATTAGTTATTTACATAGATTTATATTTAATGATGTTAGTCCATCTGATATATTAAAGCATTATAAAAATAATAATTATTGTTGGAATAGATCTTATAATACTAGCAACAATAATTTAGTTTTTAAACTATTAAAAATATCCTATGAATCCTTTACAAAAAATTTACGAGAAGGATAATATATCCGTTATTGTAAATGATAAATTTATATATCATAGTGAAGTATACAAGTTATGGAAAGGAGGAGCTTCTCTATTAGAAGAAAAATATTATTCATCCGATAAACCCATAAGATTAAAAAAATCTGATATTAAAGTAAAAAAGAAAGATTATATTTTATATAGATTTTTTAATCTTGAATATGCTCCAGAAGAATACTTAATTAATAACAATTATAAAATTTTAGAAAATTATGAAGGAAATATTTGCTGAATATTTGGAAGGCTCTTTTATTGATTACAAAAATGAAGAACATAAAATTATTGTTTGTGCAATTTGTGTAGATCCTAGAGATCCTAATACATCTTATACAAACTTTGCAGTTGGTACTGTTAATCAGGATTACTACATGGAAGAAAAAGGTTTTTGTCCAATAACTAAAGCTTTGTCTATTGGAGCTACTATTTGTAATCCAGAAGACACTTATAACTTTGAAAAAGGTAAGAAAATAGCTTATTATAGAGCTTTAAATAATCTTCCAGTTCTTTATTCTAATAAACCTATTACTAAGACAGTTGCTAAATCTGCTCTAATCCAGGAGATTGCTTTTCTAAAAGAATTTCCAGAAAAATTGATTAAAGGTTATAAGGATTCCAAAAATAGATACCTAAAAAAGGTTTCAGCAGAAAAAGAATATAAGGAATTAAACAATGAAGAACAAGTTATTGTAAATAAAGCATTTAGTGGAATAAATTTGGAAAAATGCCTAAAGGTATTTAAAAATTTAAAAAATTATAATGAAAAATAAATTAATATATTTTATATTTGGTTTTATCTTTTCTTTAAGTATTATATTTTTTATAAGGAAGGATAAAACTATTCCAGATATAAGAGAACCAGATATAAAAGAAATAGTTAGGGATTCTCTTATAAGAGATAGTATTTACTTAGTTAATGACTCTATTGTCACCAAAATTGAATATGTAGAAAAAGAATATAATGAAGAGGTATCTACTATTATGTCTAATTCTGATAGTTCCAATCTTGAGTTTTTCTCAAGATACATCGAAAATTATAATAACAAGTGAGCAATTAAAAACTGCATGTCTTATTTTTTCTGAACATAAGAAACTATCATCATCCGTTCCTCTTCTTAATCAAAGAATAGAAAATCTAACATTGATAAATAATAGTTGGGAAAGAACAGATTCATTAAGAAAGACACAGATTCTTTCTTATAAAGAAGAAATAGATCTTAATAAGAGAACTATAGAAAATCTTAATAAGTCTTTGAAAACCCGCAAAAATATTATCAAATATGGTACAGCTGGGTTTTGTGTAGTAATTGTATTATGCCTATTAATGAAATAATGTTCAAAGATAAAGACGGGTTTCATTATAAACATCCTGAACGTAACTGCAAAAACTGTAAAAAGTATCCATGTTTAAATAATATGGATAAACTGTATAGTAATTTTGCTGCTTATGGATGTAAGATGTTTGAAGATATAAACATTTTTTAAGTGGAACCTAATGCGACATATTATGTAAAATTAATAGCCCAGCAATTTGATTCTTTAGGTTACATAAATTATGTATTTGAAAATCTAGAATATAATAACATAGATAATCATTACATAATGTGTGTAAGATTTCCAAATTGGGATCAAATTCCTATAAACATTAACGATGTCGGATATTTAAATATAAAATATGTAGAAGCTGGAATAGATAAATGGTATAATGGTACAGATTTCGTACCTTATAAATATACAAACGTTATATTTATAAAATTTATTCATGAGAAAAATAATATAGATAAAGATAATATAATAATAGATTAATTTATAAAATAGATTAGTTATGAAGAATTTTTAATATTTTAAATTTATGACAATACTTGGGGATAAACTCAAAGAAGCTTTGGATAGTAAAGTAAATGATATTAATAACTATGTATGGAAAGGTCCTAAAGTAAATGGAGTTCAGGAAGAAATAAAGTTAGTGGATGCTGACTATGATCAACTTAGAAAATTCTATAAACATAGTATGCAAATGCTATATAATGAAGATTCTAAGAATCCTGGACGATTGACTTTGCTAGAAATAGTTTCTGATCAAATTCAGAGATGTAGAGCAGAGCTTCTTGTGCGGTGGTTGAGGTCTGAAAAACAGTATACTAATACTAAATGTTTGGAAGACTTAAAAAGAATTGTTAAAAATAATAAGGAAGTATTAACTCAAGAAACTATTAAAACCTATCCAATAGGTAATCTAATGAGCGGACTTCCCGTGGATCTAAATCAAGTTCCAGTAGGTTTAGTTATGGATGCTTGTTTGGATTCTTTAGGACAGTTTAATAATTCTCATTTGACTTTGAATTTCATTGTTAAAATGGGATTATGGTTTACTCAACACGAAATGCAAAAAGATCTTTATAGAAAAGATCCTATTACTGGAAAAACTATTAATAGACTAGAAGTTGTTAGTAAAGAACTTAAGCTTAATCCATCAATTGTGTTAAGAATAAATGATACAGGTCTAAGCTACTCAGAATTTAAATCTATGTATAGATTGAAAAGGGACAAGTATGCTAATTTGACCAGTGATCAACTGAAATTGTTGTCTAATAAGATTTTGTATAGATTTCAAAATCAATGTGAAAATCAAGCAAAACAATGGGAAGACAAAATTGAAGAAATTAAAAAAGTTGCAGAATCTAAAGGTTGGGATGTTACTAGAGACATAGATTAATGGAAAACCTTTTTACACCTTTAACTCGTGATGAGAGGCAGGAGGAAAGTTTAAAAAAATGGTTGTTATCTAAAGGTCATGGAACTATAGAAGCTTGCACGGGGTATGGAAAAACCCGTGTAGCTATAAACATCATTAAAAGACTGTTAACTAAATATCCTAAAATAAAAGTTCTAGTAGTAGTACCTACTGATTTATTAAAAGTGCAATGGTTAGAAAATATTGATTATAATGGTCTAAGTTTAAATACAGAAGTATTAGTTATAAATACTGCTGCCAAAACTAGAATGAAGTGTGATTTATTAATACTTGATGAAATTCATCGTTTTGCTGCAGATACTTTCTCTTCTATATTTGAAGTAGTTCAATATAAATTAATATTAGGATTAACTGCAACCATAGAACGATTAGATGGAAAACATGTTATAATCAATAAGTATTGTCCTGTAATTGATACTATATCACTTGAAGTTGCTAAACTAAATGGTTGGGTATCTGATTTTACTGAATATCAAGTAATTATAACTGTAGATGATTTAGATATTTACAGAGATTATAACAAAGAATTCGTTTCTCATTTTGAATATTTTAACTTTGATTGGAATCTAGCTAAGAGTATGTTAGGAGAACACGGATTTATAAATAGAGCTAAGTATAGGGATGAATTATGTAAAAATGAAATAGATGAATCTAAAAGAAAAGAAGTATTTAGACAAATTACTTATCATGCTACTGCTTTTATGAGAAGTCTACAAAATAGAAAAAAATTTATTTATAATCATCCTAAAAAACTTGAAGTAGCTTTAGAAATAATAAAAAATAGACTAAATAGTAAAATAATTACTTTTTCTGCAAATACTAAAGTTGCAGAATCTTTAGATTCTATTTTAAAAAATGAGAATATACCTAGTTATGTATATACTGGTAAAGAAGGGAAAAAGAAAAATAGAATTACTCAAAAGGAATTTGGTATGGTTAAGAAAGGAGTAATTAATAGCTGTAAATTAGCTATTGAAGGTTTTGATTGTCCTGGTTTATCAATAGGTATTGTATTAGGTGTAGATTCTAGTTCAATTAAAGCTACGCAGTCTACTGGTAGAGTAATTAGAAAAGAAGGTTCTAAATATGCAGAAATGTTTACTTTAGTAATAGAAGGGACAGTAGAGTGTGAATGGTTTCGTAAAAGCCACTCTAATAGTAACTATGTAACTATAGATGTGGATAATCTATTAAAACTCCTTAATGGAGAATCTTGGGAACCTTATAAAAAGAAAATTCAAAATTTTACTTATCGTTTTTAATTATGGAAGAATATTATACAAAACAAGAGTATAATCGAATGAAAAATACTCTTACAAGAAAGTGTAAATCTTTAGAAAATAAAATTGAGAAAAGTGTTAATAAGGTAAAAGAACTAGAATTAGAAAACAAAGAACTAAAAAAGAAAATAGAAGATCTATTAAAAACAGATCCTGAAGATTAAAAAGAAAATTAATTATATCACGTAACTAAGTTATCCAGCTTTAATAAGTTTTAAAAACTTAGTGTATAGATTATCAATAAAAAAATTAATAATTTATACACGTGAAAAATTGTGAAATGTCCATTGACGAACAAATAATAATAATGGAGAAATATAATATTGACTCTAATGAATTATTGTTCGTTTCTATTATACTTCTTATTCAAGACGGTGAAAATGCAGATTTTATAAACCAATATTTTAATTTGCCAATTGAATGTCGAAATGGAATTAGAGAACTCTTAATATCTCTGCAAAATAAAGGAGTTATTACAAAGGAGTATAAAATTCCAAATAAAGGACAAAGATTTATTCCAGAGGATATAGTATTTAATAAGAATTTTGTTAAAAATTTTTATAGATCATCCTTTGATATGGGAAAAGAATTGTTTGAAACATATCCAATGTTTGGAACAGTTAATGGAAGCACTGTAGGATTAAAAAGTATATCTAAGAAGTTTGATTCATTAGAAGACTTTTATAGATTTTATGGTAAAACTATTAGATGGAATCCAGAAACCCATGAGAATATTATAGATCTTATAAATTGGGCTAAAGATAATACAAACTATATATGTTGTACTTTGGCTAATTTTGTAATAGATCACAAATGGTTAGAATTGGAGGCATTACAAAAAGGAGATATAGGTAATATTAACACTGATGCTATTAAATTAGTATGACAGGGAAGGAAGAATTCTTTAACCTTGTAAAAGAAGGTAGAGAAGGCAAAAATATAGGTTTAAGTATAGGTTCTCCTAAACTTGAACTCTATATGGATGGCTTTCTTCCAGGCACTAGTTATTTAATTGGTGGTGCGTCAGGAACAGGTAAATCGACATACTACTTATGGGCTTTAGTTTATCAACCATTAATTCATTTTATGGCTGGTGAATGTCCAGAACTAGACCCATATTGGTTAATGTTTAATCTAGAAATGACAAGATCTCAAATATATGCAAAACTTGTTTCTATGTATATTTTTGATAATTTTGGAATAGAGCTAAAATTTAAAAAAATATTTTCTAGAGGTAAGGATTGTATATTATCTGATGATGAATTTTACATATTAGAACAATGTAACGATTTCTTAGATGAACTAGATAAGAGAATTATTAGTTATGAAGGTGTATTAACTGAAGAAGTTTACATAAGAGAAGTAACTAAAACTCTAAAAAGGTTTGGAAAATGGGAAGGAGAAGAATTTATTCCAAATAATCCAAATCAAGTTCTAGGAATTGTTATTGACCATTGTAGTTTGATTAAAAATACTAATGGAAGAACCAAAAAAGATGAAATGGACGCTATTTCCAGAGATTCTGTAAGGTTTAGAAATGTGTGTAAAATTGTATCTCCTATTCATATTGCTCAGTTTAATAGAAGTTCAGGAAGTGATGAAAGACTAAAACAAAGTATGCAAGATCCAAATCAGAATGATTTCAAAGATTCTGGATCTCTATATGATGACGGTCAAGTAGTAATGGCTTTATTTAGTCCTCATAAATATAAACTCAATAATTATAAGAAATATAATATTAAAGTTCTAGAACAAAAATTTATTGGAGTGTTCTTATTAAAGAGTCGTTTTGGAACTTCTGATATTTTAGTACCTATGGGTTTTTATGGAGACTGTTCTCATTATGCTGAATTGCCTAAACCAGATGAGATTTATGATTATGATAAATATCTTAGTCCAAATTTTTTATTGAAAGATGACAGTTCTACTATGGTAGAAAATGAGCTAGATAATACAAATAAATTAGATTATAAAGAAAATGATTTTAATTTTGTATTATAATGGCTGCAGAAACTATTGCTATTGTTGGTGAATCGGGTACTGGAAAAAGTACAAGTTTAAGAAACCTTGACCCAAAAGAAACTTTTATTATAAGTACTACTGGTAAACCTTTACCTTTTAGAGGATATAAAAAGAAATATGTTCCTCTTAAAATAGAAGGTAAAAATGTAACTGGTAATTATTATGTTAGTTCTAAATGGGATCAAATTCTGAAAATTCTTCAAATTATTGACAAAATGATGCCTCATATTAAACAGGTTATTGTTGATGATTTTCAATATGTTCTTTCATATGAATTTGTTGATAGAGCTACGGAAGTTGGATATACAAAATTTAGCGAGTTAGCTCAACATGCAATGGAAATTTTACGATACTCAGAAAAAATGAGAGAGGACTGTAAAATGATCTTCTTAACACATTCTGAGAATGTAGGAGATATTATGAATCCAAAGTATGTTATTAAAACTGTAGGAAAATTACTTTCTGAAAAAGTAACCTTGGAAGGATTGTTTACTTATATTTTCTTTACTAAAGTAAGTGAGGGAGATGATGGTAGAATGCAATATAAACTCATTACTAATAATGACGGAACTTGTATTGCTAAAACTTCTTTAGGAATGTTTGAAGAATTGGAGATTGATAATGATTTAGCAGAGATTATTAAAATTATTGACGCTTATAACGAAGGAGAATAATGAAACTTGATATACTTTTTCACTACGATATTAACGAGCAAACTGGAGAAATTAAATATATTGGTAAAGAAGAAATAAAAGTTGATACTGCTAGCACAAAAAGATCTGTTAATAAATCAAATACTAAAGTGGAGTCAGAACCTATTATTACGTTAGAGTCTAATAAATTGGTTTTAACTCAAGGAGCAGTAGATTTATTACAAATTTGTGAAGATTGTAGAGTAGATATCAAATATAAGAAAAAGAATAAGAAGGCTGTACCAATAATAGGTACAGATTCTGCCTTTGGTACTAAAGGTGGAAATAAATTAACTAAAAGTAATACTGTAAGTTATAGAGGTGCAGCTAATGAAAAACTTTCTGCTTATGGTACTACATTCAAATTAGAGCCTACAGAAGATGTTGGAATATATTATCTTGTAGGAGATAAGGTACAGGAGGAAACAACTGACATACCTGAAGAGATTATAAATATCGAGGATGAACTTGATATAAAACCATTAGATAATTTAAATATTGATACAGATGAAACAGATTTAAGTAATTTTGATTTTAAACTTTAATAACTATGGCATTTAATTTTGGAATTTCAGCAGAATCAGCAGTTAAAAACACTCGTCGTCCTTTAGCTCCTTGGAATATTTATGATGTAAAATTTATGGGTTGTGAGATAAAAGAATTTGATGGTAAAAAGGATCCAAATGCTCATTACAAAGTTCTTAATATTAATTTTGAAAATGAGGAAGGGTATTTTACTTTAACTAAATTCTTTCCAAAAGATGGAGATGATGAAAGAAAGGAGTATCCTGGACAAAATGGTGGTAAAGTAGTTATGCCTTCTAACTTTGAAGTTCTTATGGCCACTGTAGCTCAAACTGGACAAGTTTTAAATCCTACTGGATTTGAAAAGATGCAAGCTATGAGTTCTAAGTTTAAAAGTTTTGAAGATGTAGCTAATGCTCTTATTAAGATTACTGATAAGGCTAAAGGTACAGAAACTAAAATTAAACTAATTGGACGTAATAGAGAAGGTAAGGTAGTTGCTGATGTTCCTCGTATTGTTGGTATTAATAAAGAAGGAGAATCTTTTATTGCTGATAATTATATTGGTACAAAGCTATTCTTCTCAAACTATGAAGAAACTCAAAGAGAAAAATATCTTAAAGCTAAACCAACAGATATGAAATCAGAGGATTCTTTAGTTGCTGAAGATCCAATAGGTATTGATAAACCCGCAGCAGATGATGATTTTAATCTAGAAAGTCTGCTTTAATGATAATCTAGAGTAACATTTTAAAATTCCTTAGTGACTATGTTTAATTATACTTTTGAGCCGAAAATTACTAAGGAATTTCTTCTATCCAAAAACAATGAGGAGACTTATATGACCTATTATTTAGGAGTTCCTGTTAAAAAGGGACTATTTAAGTCTCCTCTGCGTAGTGATAATCATGTTACTTGTAGTTTTTTTAGGGGTAAATCTGGTAATTTATATTTTAAAGATTTTGCTTCTGGAAAGTGCTTAACTTTTGAAGGAGTAGTTATGGAAAAATATGGATGCAATTATTCAACTGCTCTAAAAATCATAGCTAAAGATTTTGGATACATTCAAAATTCTCCTCAAAAAAAAGTTATTAAAATACAACCAAAATTTGAAGAAGAAAAACAAACTTTTATTCAAATAGAAGTTAAGGACTTTTCAATAGCAGAATTAAAATGGTGGAATAGTTTTGGAATAACTAAAGACATACTAAACAGATTTAAAGTTTATAGTTGTAAAACTGTATTCCTAAATGGTAATGTATATGCTCAATCTGCTCAACATAGTCCTATATATGGGTATTACTTTGGTAAAAAAGAAAATATAGAGCAATGGCGTATTTATATTCCAAAAAGAAGAGAATTTAGATTTATTGGAAACGTTTCTACCAAAACTATCCAGGGTTATAAACAACTTCCAAAAAATGGTAAATTAGTAGTTATTACTAAATCTATGAAAGATGTAATGTGTTTATATTCTTTAGGAATTTCAGCTATTGCTCCAAATTCAGAAACACAATTCGTAACTGATAAAATATTAGAAGAATTAAAACAGAGATTTAAATATATTGCATTATTATATGATAATGATTTAACTGGGATTAAATTTACTAATAAAATTAGAAAATTACATCCAGAACTAATAGTTTCTATTATCCCTAGGAATACTGGAGCTAAAGATATTAGTGATTATTATCATTTATATGGAAAAGATAAAACTAAAGAATTAATTAAAAATTCAATTAACTATTTTAAAAAACATGAAAAAATAGATGAACACTAGTGTAATTGCAACATTTTTTGATGGAACTACACAAACATTTGAATGTATAGAGGATGCATCTAGAGAACTTGGTATGAGTGTAAATTCTATTAAGGCTAGAGCTAATAAACCAGGATCTGGTGCTAAATCTAAAATTAAAATTACCTTTGAATGGGCCGATCCAGCAGTTAAACGTAGTAAACAGGCTAAAAAAAGTAAACAAAAAGGTAATGCATATGAGTTAGAAATAATTCATAAGTTAAGATCAATTGGATTTGAAGGATGTGTATCTAGTAGAAGTCAGAATAAAATGGCTGATGCTAATAAAATAGATATTGTAGATATGGAAAATAAACTTCCTGTAAATATTCAAGCAAAATATACTCAAAATATGCCAAACTATTTTGATATTAGAGATGCTTGTAATGATAAAGAAAAACCTTTTTGTGTCTGTTGGAAGAAAGCTGGAAAAAATGGAGAACAAGCTAGAGGTCAAGTTGCTGTAATACCAATTGACTTTTTTTATGAATTATTAAGAACATATAAACGTGTATATATTAGTAATTAAGGATACTGTTCCTAAAATTCCAAATTGTATAGTTAATAATTTTGAAGAAGAATATTGTAACTATCTACATAATACCCATAATAATAAATGGAGAACTCCAGAAGCTTTTTCATTAGACTTTGATTCAACATTAGAGGACTTAAAGAAAAGCAAATTTGTTTATGTTGATGATTATAATATAAGACTTTCTTTAAAAAAACATTTAAATGTTATTGAAGAAGTAGAATTATGAATACATATCTTTATGCTTATTACAATAGAGAAAATTGTAGCATCAAAAAAATGATGGCAAGAAATTTTGAAGAATGTCAAAATAAAATAATGGAGAAATTTATTGATTTCTATAGTGATCTTGATGACACTATGGATTTTGATGATTTTGTCTGGGATTTGTATGATAAACATGAAATTTTCATTGGAGATATATTTGAAATAAATGAATTCTTATAAAAGTTTAAAAATAGCCTTAGATTTGGATGATACTATATTTGATTTTTTCGGAGAATATAAAAAAAGATTTCCTGGTAAAAATAATCTAGTTGAATATAAAATCACTAAAAATGTAGTATCACTAAAAAATGATAAATTATTTTGGGAAAATTTACCATTGTTGGAAAAACCAAATTTTGAACCATGTATATATGCTACTAAAAGAATAAATAGCAAAACATATACAAGAAACTGTTTAAATAAATATAATCTACCTCTAAAACCTATTTATCAAATGTATTATCAACATGGCAATAAAGCTAATATGATAAAAGGTAGATGTGACGTTCTTATTGATGATAGTATTACTAATGTTATTAATGCTATCAATTCAGGACTTCCAGCTCTTATTATAGATAGACCTCATAATCAGACTGAAAGTCCTTTATTTAGAATATATAGTTTAGATATAGATGAAATAAAATTTGCTTATGAGCTAGAATTAAAAACCTTAGGATGGAATTAAAAGATATAAAGCTAACACCATTGTTAGAAACATTAAGATTAGAAAAAATAAGTGATAAAATTTATTTTTCTGAGAAATATAGTAATTATGTAAGTAATTCTAGATTAGGATTAATTAATCCTAGACAAGATGGTTCCCCAGAAAAATTCTTTGCTGGATTTAGTAATACTTTCTCATCTTCTCTAGAAATGGGAAGTGCTGTTCATGAATTGGTTTTACAACCAGAAAGTTTTGAATTATCTAAAGATGTCGGAAAACCTACAGCTAAATTAGGAGCTATGGCAGACGAATTATATCCTATATTTATTAATAGAGATATTACTATAGAGGATGTAATTGAAGCATCTAATAGTATTAATTACTATAAAAATAAAATTGATTCAAACAGATATTCGGAAATATTAAATTCATGTAATAACTATTGGGAAAATAGAAAGAATAAAGAACTAGATTTGTCTCAAGATAAGGAAATTATTTACTTGGATAATAAATCCTTAGAAATAGTAAAATCTTGTGTAGAAGCATTAAATAAAAATACTAAAGTACAGGATTTATTGCATCCAAAGGGTTTATTAGAAGATCCTATTTCTGAAAATGAGCAAGCTATTCTTTTAGATGTAAAAGCTGAATGTCCAAATGGAAAAGAGTTTATTTTGCATTTAAAATCTAAACTAGATAATTATACCATTGATCTTGAGAATAATATAATTACTGTTAATGATATTAAAACTATCGGTAAAGTAGTTAGTGAAATTGATAATAATATAAAACGATTTCATTATAGTAGAGAATTTGCAATGTATATTTATCTATTAAAACTTTGCGCAGAAAAATTCTATAATTTAAAAGATCCTAAGATTAGGGCAAATTATTTAGTAGTTTCTACTATTCCTAACTTCTATTCTAAAGTAAGGCCAGTTACTTATTCAGAAATAAGGGAAGGATTTCATGAATTTAGAACATTACTAAAATATGTAGCTTATAATATTGGTTATAGAGATTTTTCTCTTGAGGATAAGCCTAATAAATATCAATTATAAGGGTGAGTGAACTTCAAAATATTAGTTTTGATAAATTATTAACTATATATTCTAAGTATTTTTCCCTACACTACTTAAATAGTAACATGGGAGATAAATTAGCATGTATAGCTTTAACTTGTTACATTACTAATGAAATTAGAAAGAAAGGGAAAAAAGTAACATGTTATGATATTTTATTAAAAATAGCTAGTCAAAATAAAATGAATAACTTTGGAGAGGTTGAAAAGAATACTTTTCTAAAATCTCTTGGAGTCATTTGTGAAGATTTTATGTATGGGTGTAGTGAATTTTTGGATTTTGGTATTAAACCAAAAGATATGCCAAAAACTTTGCAAAATTTATTGGATAAGTATTGTCCATTTTAACACTCATTAACATAAAATTATTTTGAGATTTCTTATACCGGTAGTATTATTGATTACGTTAAAGGATATAATAATTGTAGATAACAATATTATTTAGATAATTGATTTAATGATTATGAAAATGTTTTTAATTTATGAGTACAACAATTTTGAATTTTGAGAAGAAAGAAATCGTAGCAGAAAGTAGAGAAGCAGCAGTAGAGCAGGTTGAAAGCACAATGTTCCATGTTAATGGAGATGCCACACAAGCTTATAAAAATTGGAAGTCAAAGCAGACTCAGGGTATTACTGAACGAGATGTTAAAGCATTTATGTTGGATTATCTCGCTAAAAAGGGAAAGAATTGTCCTGGTGCCGGTTATATGATTACAATAGAATCTTCTGTTTCAGATACAAGAGAGCGTCCTTATAAGATTGATGATATTAAGGGTGATGGAAAAAGAAAGTTCAAAACTTTCTACAAGTGGGTTGATAGAGAAACTAAGACAGTAGTATGTCAGGTAGATACCAATAAGGTAGATGCTAAAAATGCAATTAAGGAACTTTATAAGAGTGGTAAATATAAAGGAAATGCCGACTTGGTAAAAACTAAGGATGTAATTGAAGGTCAAGCTGTTGTTGCTACAGCCCAGTATACTCCTTCAAAGAATACTAAGAAAGGTACTTGGATTGCTTTCGGTATTAAAGCGTAATTAAGCTTTTTTTCATTGAAATAGGATTAAAAATTTACCCTGTTAGGCAGATTGTCCGCGAGGATAGTCTGCCTTTATTTTTCTAATCAGATAAATACATAATTAAATGGTAAAGACTTAACAGTAATTTAAACATTTAATGAATTTAATTCTTCACAAAAAATATATAGAAGATACTCTTAGAATAGCTAAAAGATTAAATTCTGAAGATGAGGCCTCCTATCAGGCATGTTATCAAATAACTAGAAGTCAAGTTATTCCAGATAGAATTTTCTATATTCCTAGACAAGTAGATATATTAGGAAAAAAGTGTCATAATGATGGTATTGCTCAATTTTATGGAACAAGAAAAGACAAATGTTTATTCTTATCAGAAATTGAGTATAAAAAGGGTCAGTTAAATTCCTCCAAAATAGAGGAAATTATTTGTCAACTTTTAGCTTATCATATGCCTTTTCAGACTAAATATATAGATGATTTTAAAATGAGAGAGGTATGTGAAGTAGATAAATTCAGATTTTTTGAAATGGCAACGGAAAAACAATATGGATTAATTAAATTATATAATCCAGAAGTTAAAACCTTACTGCAACAATTTGAAGAAAAATTCCTAAGTATAGGAGCTATTACTGCTTGTAAGGCAAGTAATTTTTCAGATTATAAAGAAGTTGCTAGGAAATTAGCTAATTTTGTAGAAATTTGGAATGTTGAAGATGTTGAAGACCATGAAATAGTGGCTATGATGTATAAAGATTATTGTTCCGAAAAAGATATTAATTTAACTATTAATTTTGTAGACGATTATGGAATTAACTATTGAGCAACTTTTTAAAGGTAAGGCAACCAGAATTAAAGAAAAGGAATATTTTACCACTGAACAGTATGTTACTCCTTTTATTAATTCTGTCTCTAAATTAACTAATGATTTTATTATTAATGTTAAACCAGCTGATCAAATCTCATTAACTAAAGATGGTGAAATAAATTTTGAAGATGTAATTTATAATAGAGTATGGATTCAGGGAGTACTTCCAGATGAATATGCTTGGGATAATCATAAAAAAGTTATAAGTATGATTTATGCTCTAGATACTCGTAAACCTCTTGTAAAATTTTATACAGGTGCCTTAAATATGGCATGTTTAAATTTATGTGTATTTAATCCAGAAATGCTTAGTGTTTCTGAATTAGAACCAGAATCTGCTATAAATTATAGTTTTTTAAGAAATGCCATATCTTTAACAGATGAAATTCATGCATACTTAAATAAATTATCTAATATAGAATTTAAAAAGAATGATATATATGCTGATCTAGGCCATTGGGTAGATAATTGTATTAAAGCAAAAATAAATAATGGCTTTGGAACTGTAAAATTAACTGAATCAACTCCTATTGATGTTTATAAGAATTTATTCTATAATGATAAATCTAAATACTTTACTACAGATGATAGAGTTGATGGTTTTACTGTATATAATGCATTTACAGATCTTATTACTCAAGATAAAAGAGACTTAGTTAATAAGTTTGAGAAGACTCTACTAGTTAAAGATGTAATAGGAATTTAATTAATTTATAAGGTATGCAAGTAAGAAAAAGAGACGGAAGTTTACAAGAATTTGATAGGAATAAAATTAAAGAGGCAATATCTAAAGCATTTGAAGCTTGTAACTGTACAATAGATCAATCAGATCTAGATAATATGGTTAGAGATATAAAAGTTTGGAACTTAATAACTATTGAAGAAATTCAAGATATTGTTATTGAGACCTTACATGACTATAACTTTGATATGGTTGCAAGTGCTTATGAATCTTATAAAGATAAGCAATCTAGAACAAGACTACTTTTAGATAAGATTGCTTATATGGAAGACTATATAAATAGTTCTGAGAATGCAGCTACTATGTCAAATACTGATGGTAATGCTAATACTTCAGCAAAAAATGTAGCTACTCTAGAGCCAGAAGTATTTAAGGATAATTTTAGAGATATACAAAGGTATAGAATGAAAAAGATTCTTAAAAAACTATATCCAGAAGTATCTTCTCAATATGAAAAAGATTTAAATCATCATATTATTTATACTCATGATGAAGCTTCTACTCCAACTCTAAAGCAATATTGTATGGCAGTATCTCTATATCCATTAATGCTTAATGGTTGTGGAATACTAGATAAAACTACTCCTTCTGCTCCAAATGATATTCAGTCATTTAGTGGACAGTTAGTTAATTCAATCTTTACTTTATCTTCTCAATGTAAAGGTGCAGTAGCGGTTGGTAGCTATTTTATTGCTCTTAATTATTATATTATAGCTGAATATGGACCATATTGGTATACTAAGCTTGATGTAGTAGTTACTAATGAACATTGTTTGAAACAGAGAACTTTAAAAAATATTATTCAAAAAGCGTTTAAACAATTTGTATTAGGAATAAATCAACCTGCTGGAAATAGAGGATATCAAAGCCCGTTTGTTAATGTTTCATACTATGACCATACTTATTTCAATTCTCTGTTTGGAGATTTCTATTATCCAGATGGTACTAAACCAGAATGGAAGGCTATAGATGCTTTACAGAGATTATTTATGAATTGGTTTAATAAATGGAGATTAACACAATTAGCTACATTCCCAGTAGAGACATTTGCTATGGTTCACGACGGACATGATATTATAGATAAAGAATATAAAGACTTATGTGCAGAAATGTATGCTAAAGGTCATTCATTCTTTACTTATATATCTGATAGTGCTGATTCATTAGCTTCGTGTTGTAGACTTAGAAATGAGTTAGCTGAAAATACCTTTAATCCTACATCAGGACTTACTGGTATTAAAACAGGAAGTTGTAATGTAATCACATTAAATATTAACAGAATTGTTCAGGATTGGTGGAAAACTCAAAATGGGCCTAGGGAAAGAGAAGATCCTATGAGTGTAGTATTTAATAAAAATCTTAATATTGGATTAAAGGGGTATATAACTAAGATATTAAATAGAGTATATAAGTACCATATTGCTTATAAAACTATGCTTTATGAGTGGGAAGATAAAGGAGCTTATGCTTCTTCAAATGGTGACTTTATTCATATTAGTGATTTGTATAGTACTATTGGGTTAAACGGTCTGAATGAAGCTGCTAAATTCTTAGGATTAGAAGTATCTAATAATCCTGAATATTTTAAGTTCTTACAATTAATTCTTGGAACTGTTAAAGAACAAAACAAACTTCATTCTATTCATGATAAGAAGAGACCTTTCTTATTTAATAGTGAAGTTGTTCCAGCTGAGAGTCTTGGAGGAAAGAATTATAGATGGGATAAGGAAGACGGTTATGTAGTTCCTGAAGATGAAAATCTATATAATTCTTATTTCTATGATGCTCATGATGATACCTCTGTATTAGATAAATTTATTCTACATGGTAGACAAACCTATCAATATACAGATGGAGGTAGTGCAGCTCACATAAACCTAGAAAATCACTTATCTAAGGAACAATATCTAAAGTTAATTGATTTTGCTATTAAAGAAGGTACTAATTACTTTACTTTTAATATTCCAAATAGTAAATGTGATGATTGTGGCTTTATAACTAAGCATCCTATTACAGAATGTCCAAAATGTCATAGTCATAATATTACTCAATATACAAGAATTATTGGATATTTGAGACCTATTACTGCATTTGGAAAGGATAGAAGAGTAGAAGCTGAACAAAGAACTTATAGTAAAAATGTATAAAGTAGAAGAATTTTACGGAAAGTCAAAAGAATTAGAAGAATATCTAAACAAGAAATGTGAGATAGAACATTTATCTATTTCACAAATAATGTCTCCAGTAAGAAATAATTATGTAATAGTATTTTATGACGATGATGATGAAATAGAGAAGAAGCAACTATTACTAGATTATGCTAAAGAAAATTTATGTGAAAAATGTCTAACTTGTGCAAGCTTTGGATATTTCTGTGGTGGAACTAAAAATGGATGTAGTAAGTGGGAAGAAGATATAAATGCTTGTGAAAGAATAAGTAGAGTAATATAATGAGTTAAATTTAAATATAAAATCTATATGAGTAAGTATTTAATTGTTCCAGATGTTCATG
The DNA here is from genome assembly GCA_944323665.1 of Candidatus Gastranaerophilales bacterium. Taxonomy (GTDB): domain Bacteria; phylum Cyanobacteriota; class Vampirovibrionia; order Gastranaerophilales; family Gastranaerophilaceae; genus CAG-196. The sequence goes on from CALUTN010000183.1 coordinate 72,810, forward strand.
GTAGAACATTTTGGCAAGAAGCTAAAAACTTAATTAATGAGATGGGTCGAGTAATCTTTTTAGGGGATTATCTCGATCCTTATTCTTATGAGGGAGTTAGTAGAGAACAGGCAATAGAACAGTTTAAAGAAATTATTAAATTTAAAAAGGATAACCCAGAAAAAGTAATCCTTCTTTTAGGAAATCACGACTGTGCATATTGCTTTGATTTTGGTAGTGCCTCACGATATGATTATGAAAATGAGTTAGAGATTAAGCAACTCTTTAAAGATAATATGAGTTTATTTAAATTATATTATCTTACTGATGCTTATTTGTTTTCTCATGCTGGTATTACTAATGATTGGTTGCAGAACTCAATTAAAACTAATGTTGATGGATTTCTGGATAAATCAGAAAGTGAACTAATATCGCATCTTTGGGAAGTATCTTTTATGAGAGGAGGGTGGACAGATACAGGTAGTCTTATCTGGAGTGATGTTAGGGAAGGTGATAGAGAAGAAACTTTCTACCAAATATTCGGACATACCCAACTTGAACAGAATCCTATTATTACTAATAAATATGCCTGCTTAGATGTAAGAAGATGTTTCTTACTTGATACTGAAACTAAAAAAATAACAGAAAGCAATGGAACTGAAGTTATATTTCAAAAAAACTATCGCTGAAAAAGTAAATCTTGACTTAGATAAAATAGCCAAGATATTAATAGAGCAAAATATAGATATTATGTTAGATGACTTTTCTTGCAATATAGAATACTATTTATCTAATATTTGTGATAGTAAAGAAGTCATTAGTATATTAGAGTGTGAAGAAAACGTTTCTAAATTGGAAGGAAAATTAAAAAGTTGTTTATTATCAATTTGTAATTATGAAAGTACAAGTAATTAAAAGAATTAAAACAGAAGTAGAGCTTGATGTTGAATCAGTTGCTAAGAATTTAATTTATCATAATATTGACTATATTATTGATAGTTTAATGGATGAATTTATAGATAATCCAGAATCATACATTAAGAATAATATAGTAATGGATGAAGATACACAAATTACATTAAGTTCCTATATTAGAGAAGAACTTGGTAATAAACTTTCTAAATTATGTTAAAGTACGTTGATACAAGAGTAGTGTTTGCAGAAATACCAGACGAAATAACTTTAGCTATTAATATTTCAAATTGTCCATGTCATTGTAGGGGCTGTCATAGCTCTTACTTAGCAGAGGATATTGGAACTATCTTAGATAAGGATATACTTATTAATTTAATACGAGAAAATAGAGGTATTACCTGTATTGCTTTTATGGGGGGAGATTCTAATCCAGAAGAAATAAATGATTTAGCTTTTTGTATTAGAGTATTATCGGAGTATCAATATAAAGTAGCTTGGTATAGCGGCAGACAAGAACTATCTAAAGAAATAGATTTAAAGAACTTTGATTATATTAAACTAGGTCCTTATATAGAAGAGTGGGGACCTTTAGATAATCCTACTACTAATCAGAGATTATATGAAGTTTGCAGAATCAGTAAGTTACCAGATAAGTTTATAATGAAGGATATAACATCTAAATTTTGGAAATAATGATATATTTAGTATTAAATGCAGACAATATTGAAGAACCTTATGTTATTGATATATGTTCTAATAAAGAAACAGCTACCAATTTAAAAGATATTTATATACAAAATTTTATCAATAATGACGGTATACCAAAAAATTATGCTGAATCTCTTATTAAAATAGAAGAAGTAGATATAAATACTGACAATAATGTATTTTGGACAGCATATCCAGAAGATAAAGAAACAGATATCACTTATAATATTGATTAATATGTTTTCTTTAAAAGTAGCTTACGATGATAATAGTGAGAAGTTAATTAAAGAATTAGAAACATTAATTTCTAATAGTTATCCTTTAATTAATTTAGAATCTTTTCATGAAAATTTATTTAAAGAAAAGAAAAAGGCTTTAAAATTAAAAAGTGGCTATAGTGCTAGAAAATGTCCATTTGCAGTCTTATTAGATATAGATAAAAACGTAGTTAAAGCATTCTATAGTGAAGATAATAAATGTACATTAGATAATATCAAAAAAACTTTAACTAAATTTATTCCTTATGAAAATACAAGTAATTAACCAATCAAAACATTCTTTACCAGAGTATGCAACTCCATTTTCGGCAGGTCTTGACCTTAGAGCAAATATAAATTCTGATATAGAATTAAAACCTATGGAACGTAAGCTTATTCCAACAGGATTATTTATAGCTCTTCCAGTAGGATATGAAGCACAAGTTAGACCAAGAAGTGGTTTGGCTATAAAAAAGGGTATTACTGTACTTAACTCCCCTGGTACTGTAGATGCTGATTATAGGGGGGAAATATGTGTAATACTTATTAATCTTTCTAATGAACCATTCATAGTTAAGGACGGAGAACGTATTGCTCAACTTGTAATTGCTAAACATGAACAAGCTGAATGGGTAGAAGTTAAGCAATTAAATGAAACAGAGAGAGGAGTAGACGGTTTTGGACATAGTGGGATTAAATAAAGAAGAATTTATTGCATTAGTAAATAAATTTGTTAAAAACTATTATACTAATGTTACTATAATTGAACTATCTAATGAATCTATTAATCTTTTAAATAAATATATATGATTACTAAAGAATTATTTATTAAATTTATTGAGAATGCTCAAAAATATGATAAGGAGCTTGATAGATGGAGTGATTTTGGTATTGATTTATTTGAATTGCCTATTTCAGAGCTAGGTTGGAAATTTTTTGAACAATTTCTAGAACAATCTTTTACAATAAATGGTATTGATTGGATAAATTGGTGGATGTTTGAAAAATTCTCTCCATATTCTGAAGAACCGTTAGAGGCTACTGATGAGTATGGAAATATTATTCCTACAGATACTATAGATGATTTATGGGAACTTGTTAAGGATTATGCAAAATGACAGAAATAAAAGAAGAAATATTAAATAGACTTTGTCCTGAATATGAAGATATTAAAAACCAATTAGAGGATTATTCTGATTATGAATTAAATCTAATTATAAATAATCTTCCTGATAGTATAGATGATTTACAAAATTCAATTTGTTTAGAGCTTCAATGGACTATAATAGGAGACTTGTGTGCACCTATTATAAATAATTGGGATGATTTCTATTATGAGAATGAAGGGATGATTATGGATAATTGCTGTAATGATCCTTTTATCGATTACAATTATAGTAATCATTCATATGAAATTTGTAAAGAAACTATTATAGGTTTGTGCTCGGATTTAGTTTCTGAAGCTAATGGGGATTATACTATAAATGAAGAGGTAGATTTCTCAGAAATAATAGCATATCTGAATAGATACTATCCAGTTAAATTTTGTGAGGTATAATGAACTATTTATTAGTAATTACTTGTGATGTTAATGAAGACGATTATATCACTAATGCTACCATAATTGACGATAATGAGTTAAATGATTTAATAGAAGAGTTGAAGGTTGTAAACAACTTTAGAAAAGAATTTGCTGTAAATTATCCTAAAACTCTCCGTTATTATAAAGATGGGTTACCTTATTATGGTAGAGTGAGAGATTTTATTTTAGATCCATGCAGATGGAGTTTTAAATATGATTTTCTTAAAGATTCAATAAGTAAGGATTTAGAATGTTTTGAAAGCTTTGATGAAAGGCTTCCATTTCTTTCTGGAGTAAGAGTACGTAGTATAGAAAGTATTGAGATTTATGAATTATCTAACAAAGAACCTATTAAATTAGTATGATTAAATATCTTTTATCTAAAGCAAGTACTGGTAAGTTTAGAGTAGCTTATTTGGAATGGAACGAAGAATGGGATGAAGAACGTAATGGATTTGTTATTACAAGAACTTACGGTCAATTAAATGGCAAGATGACACAAGCTCCAGATATAGTAATTACAGTTGGTAAAGCAGGGCGAACTCATAGGGAGCAAGCCTTGCTCCAATTTAATTCTGAACTTAAGAAATACTTAGATAAAGGATATAAGGAAATGGAGAATGATCCAGAAACTTATAGCGAAACTCAACTAGAAGAATTTTATGGAGATTTAAAGACTGACCAAAATGGTTTTGCTAAACATATGTTAGCTAAATCTGCTGATAAAGTTAAAGAGTCTTCAATTAATAAAATAAAATTCTGGTATGCTTCAAGAAAAATAGATGGAGTGAGATGCTCTTTCTATTATAAAGATGGAGAAATTCATTCTGCATCTAGAGGAGGTGGAGATTATGACCCAGCTACTTCTCATTTTAGAAAAAATAAAGAATTAATTAAATTCTTTGAAAATCATCCTGATTATATTCTTGATGGGGAGTTATATAAACATGGTAAGTCTCTTCAGCAAATTAGTGGAGCAGCTAGACTTGAGAAAAATGCCTATGATTGTGATTGGCTAGAATATTATATCTATGATGTAATGATACCTAGCATGAAATTTTCAGATAGATTAGAAATTCTAAAGCAAATTAAACAGGAATTAAATCTATCCTTTGATCCAAATAGAGAATGGAATGAGGGAGAGTTACAAATGCAGATGGTACCACAAGAAAAGGTTTCTGGATATGATAATATTATGAAACTCCATAATCAATATGTGTCTGAAGGTTGGGAAGGAGTGGTATGTAGAAATCCTGATAAAGACTATGGATTCGGTAAGCGTACTAATGATATGCTTAAATTCAAGATGTATAAAGATAATGAATTTATTATCACTGGATATGAACTTGGTTTGAGAGGTACTGAAGATATGGTATTTATCTGTGAAACAGAAGATGGTATAGAATTTAAAGCTAAACCATGGGGAGATAGAGCTTTGAAAGAAGAATATATTGAAAACTTCAAAACTAAATGTCTTGGTAAAATGGCAACAGTTAAATATTTCTATCTTTCTGATGAAGGTACTCCTCTTCAGCCTTCTGTTAAATGTATTAGGGATTATGAATAAAATTAATAAATGGAAATAGAAATTGCAGTTAATGAAAACTTTAAAACGAGCTATTGTAGTACTTATAGAATAAATATTAAGGAGTATAAAGAATGGCTCGGAGATCAAGAAAATAATGAGGAAAATCTATTAGAATATATTTCTATGTTTGGGGAAATAACTGATAGTTTTGAAAATACTTCTAATTTCATAGATTGGGAAATGAAAGATACTAATGATATAGAAAGAATAAATAATTCTTATGAACAAGAAACAGTTTAATATTATAGAGCATTGTTTAGTAGACTATTATACTACCTATGAAATTGATGTAGATGATTATAAAGAATGGTTAGAAGGTGAAGAGCCTTCTAACGAAAATCTACTCGAATACATGAGAGATTTTGGAGATTTTATAGATAGTACAGAAATGGAATCATATACAGAATCTTATGAACTAGAGAATAAAGAAAAAAGTTTAGAATTTGTAAAATAATAAGTAACTATGATAGTACAAGTAGGAGAAGAGTATTGGATAACATATATCAAACATTATGATGTAGATATAGAGGATTATAAAAATTGGCTAGATGGAGAAAAACCTACAGAAGATAATCTACTAGATTATATACATGAAATAGGCTTAGATCCAGAAAATGCATTTGAAGATAATCGTGATTATATGAACTCTTATATAGATGATATAAATGAAGTCTTTGAAGAATTAAATAATGAATAACGATATTGCAAAAAGGGTTCATCATATTATGTTAAATATAGTAGGTAATGCCCCTCAACCAACACATAATTACTTTACTGTATATTTAACAAAAGAAGAAGCGGAGTATTTAAAGTCTCGTTTTATAGGAAAAGTAAAGGATGACTATTATGAATATCTAGATAATAATTTTTATAATATATATATAACTGATAATTAATTATGGAAGTATATTTTAAAGAGGAATATGAATTAACTAGAGATTATATCTATGATATAGAACCAGAAGAATTTCTTGAATGGTTGGGTGATAGAGAGCCAAATGAAGAAAACTTAGCAAAATATATAAGAACTATTAATCCAGATAATGTTTTTGATGATGAAACAATATTAAATTCTTATTTTGAAAATTCTGATTATTTTTTAAATAAATGCTGTAATGAATAATATTCCTCAATCTTTTAAAATAGCTAATCAAGAAATTTCAGTTTCTACAGTAAATGAAACTGAAAATGATGATTATGGATATTTTTGTGATGCTACTAATACCATTGTAATCGCAAAAACAGTAAAAGTAAATAATAAACCAGTTAATTTAACTGAAAAGCAAATTAAAAATACATACTGGCATGAAGTTTTTCATACCTTTCAATTTTATTATAATAACAAATATGATGAAGCACAAGCTCAAGTATTTGCTAATTTTATGTGTGAATTAGAAGATAGTATTGATAAACCTTTTTAATATGACATACGAGTGTAGTAGAATAGAGGAAATAGTTGAAGCAAAATCATATGCTAAACTAGTACTTGATCCTAGTGATTATTTATATTGTGATGATGTAAATGAATTAGCAAACGATGTTGAGGAAGATTTAATATATAGTGTTAATTATGGAGATGTTGATGTAGAAAATACTGCTAATATATTATTAAATATACCTCAAGAATTTATCGAAGAATGGAAAAAATTAAAGAAAGAGTATGAAGCTAACGAAGAGTAAAAAAGCAAATGAGAATTATTTATCTAAAATAGTTAATATTCAAAATTTTAGAGCACACAGTAATCCAGAGGTTACTAAATTAAAATGTTGTACAATTGATGGTTTTAATATTATTACTGGTATTGATTCAAAGCCTGGACTATATGTATACTTTCCAGCTCTTTCATGTATTAATGGAGACTTCTTAAGTTATGCTAACTTATATAGACATACAGAACTTAATAAGGATTCTGATCAATCTGGTATGTTTGAGGATAATGGTAGAGTTAAAGCTATTAGACTTAAAGGAGAAATATCAGAAGGATTTATTCTTCCTGTAACTATTTTTGAGAATTATATTTTATCAGTAACTAATAAAGAAATAGAAAATGTCGAAGAAGGTATTGAATTCGATACGATTTCAGATAACGGAAAAGAGTTCTGGATCAGTAAAAAATACTTCATCAAAAAGTCATATACGCAAAACCAATTTTCATCAGGAAAAATCTCAAAGAAAATCCCAAAAGGCATCGACAAAATCATTGACACCCAATTTAGATTTCATTACGATAGAATTTGTGTCGCCTAATCCAGTAATGGGTTAGTGAAAATTGGGCAAAATCGAAGAAAACCTAAAATTTCATTAATTATAAACTTTTTATTTGGAGTAGTAGAAAATTTTTAGTATCATTATATAGAGTAATAAATTATAATGATATGATAAAAAAGACTGCTAAAACTGAACAAATGTTAGAAATTCTAAGACAGAATTTCACCGATGAAGATTATAAAGAATATATTCTCGGTAATTTGAAGATGAAAGATGTATACAAAAAGTACGAAGTTAACCAAAATGCAATGGATTATTTCTTTGCAGAAAAAGGTTACATTAAAAGAAGTACATTACGAAAAGAAAATATTAAAATAGATATTTTTAATCCTGTAAATACTCCAGAAGCTGCCTATATATTAGGTTTTTATGTTGCTGATGGTTGTTTAAACGGAAATAAATTCGTAATTACTTTAAATGAAAAAGATAAAGAGATTCTTGAAAAAATAAGGGATTATATGTCTCCTATTACTAAACTAATCTATAAAAAAGAAACTATTAATAAACAAGGTATTGTATCGCATCCTATGTACAGTTTTGCGTTCTCTTGTAAAGAAATAGTCAACAATTTAGAAGAATTAGGTTTAGGTAAAAATAAAACTTATTTAAGTAAATCTATTAAAAATGTAGTCCCTAAAGAATTAATGTGGGATTTTATAAGAGGATATTGGGATGGAGACGGTTGTATCTCTAGTTCTAACGTAACTAAAAATGTTAAAGAGACTTCTTATAATTATATTAATATCGGATTTACTATCATTTCTAAAGATCCTAATATTCTTAACGAAATGAATGAATTTTTTATAGAAGAAGGTATTAATACTCATGTTTATCCCGATAACAAAGGTAATTATTTAGTCGGAACACATAGTAAACCTGAAGTGGAAAAAATTTATAATAAGTTATATACTTCAAGTAATCTTTTTATGGAAAGAAAACGTACTAAATTTAATGAAATCATGGCAACATCGAGATAAATTAACGTGTAATAACGTTAATCATTGTAACGCGTAGACATTGAAACTGATAAATCAGAATATAATATGTCCAAGAGTGCCCAACACCCTACAGATGAGGGTGAAAATGTACGCTGAACTCATAGGAAACTATGAGAGCTAGAGGATAAAAAGCCTCTAGGATAACAAAATTGACAACTCTTATTAAGAAATGTCCTACTGTAATTACTCCAGAAACTAGAATTCAGATGTCTTATAAGATTCACGGGACTTCTGGTATTTCAGCTTATGTATTATGTAAACAAGAACTAAATTGGAAACAGAAGCTAGCTAAATGGCTTACCGGAGAAGAATTTAATAGGTATGATTATATTTATTCTTCTAGAACTGTTATTAAGAATAAATATTATAATCATAATGTTGGAGACGGTTTCTACGGTGTTGATGTGTGGGCAGAAGCTGATAAAATTGTTAGACCTTGTTTAACTAAAGGACAAACTGCTTACTATGAGATTGTAGGCTATCTTCCTAATGGAAAATATATTCAAAAGAAGTATGATTATGGATGTGTTCCTCCAGAGAAAGGAGAAACTTATACATCGGAAAAGCATTTTAAAGTTAGAGTTTATCGTGTAACATATACTAATGTTGATGGTAGAGTATTTGAATATACTCCACATCAAGTTCAACAATGGTGTGCTAAAGTAGGACTTATTCCAGTGGAAGAATGTTACTGTGGACTAGCCAAAGATTTATATCCAGAACTTGATGTAACAAATCATTGGAATGAGAATTTTTTAAATAAACTTGCAAATGATAAACAATTTTACATGGAATTAAATTCTCCACATTGTAAAAATAAAGTACCTCATGAAGGTTTAGTAATTAAAATTGATGAGGGAATTGCAAGAGCATTTAAATTAAAATGTTTTAGATTTCTAAATAAAGAACAAGAATTACTAGATAAAGGAGAAGATAATATTGAGGATAACGCTTAAAATAAATAATTATGAAAATTTGTGTATTAAGTGATTTACATGGAAACCTTATAGATAATATAGAACCATGCGAAGTAGTTTTAATTTGTGGCGATATAGTCCCTTTAAGAATGCAAAGAAATTTCCCACAATGTGAGAAATGGTTAAGTACAGAATTTTCTAATTGGATAAATAGTTTACCTTGTGAAAATGTCTTTATGGTTGCTGGAAACCATGATTTGATATTTGAAAATCAACCTAAAGATTGGATTTCCACAACTTTATATAAGCCTACCCAATATAAGTTAATATATTTAGAAAATAATTATGTTGATTATATTAGTATAGAAAGCAGTAAATCATATAGAATTTATGGCACTCCATTGTGCCATAAATTTGGAAATTGGGCATTTATGTATGAAGATGATATTATCTATAGATTATTAACCACTTCAATGCCTAAAGATTGTGATATAATTCTCTCTCATGATGCTCCATATGGAACTAGTGATATTTGCTATGAATCTACTTGGAATACTTTAGATGAGCATATTGGTAGTAGGCCATTAAAAGAGATTATTTTGAAAAAACAACCTAGATATCTCTTTCATGGACATTTACATACATCTAATCATAATGAGGAAATACTAGGAAATACTAAAATATATAATACTAGTATTTTAAATGAAAGATATGAAATTTCCTTTAAACCATTATATTTAAATATTTAATATGAATAAAGAAGAATTTAAAAATCTATTATTAGAATTTAATGACTTAAATGATAGAACTTCAAAATTAAGAACTCTTATTTTAGATAAAGATAAATTTGATAAAATAGATAATTTGAATAAAGATTTGCTAATAGCTCAATTAAAAACTATGGAATCATATTTATCAGTTTTATCTATTAGAATAGGATTAAATAATACTAAAGATAATGCAGAGTCATTAAAAAATGAATCTGATCATGAGTAAAAAAATAATATTTACTGATAGATCAGATTCTTTATTATCAAATTATTTAAAAGATATATCTAAATATAAAATTTTAGATTCGGATAATTTAATAGAATTAATAAAAGAAGCTCAAAGTGGTAATGAGTTAGCCAAAGAAAAAGTAATACAATCTAATTTGAGATTTGTAGTAACTATAGCTAAACAGTTTCAAAATAGGGGTATATCTTTAATGGATTTAATATCTTCTGGAAATCTAGGTTTAATAAAAGCTATTGATAAGTTTGATACATCAAAAGGGGTTGCTTTTCTATCTTATGCTGTATGGTGGATTAAACAAGGAATTTATAATTCTATTTATTGGCATGGCAAAGAAATTAGACTTCCTATGTCTCAACAACTTTTAGTTACAAATATATTAAATACTTCTAATGAATTTTTTCAAAAAACAGGAAGAAACCCTAGTTCTGAAGAAATCTCTGAACTTACTGGAATACCGGTAGAACAAATAGATTATTTATCACAATTTTCCAATAAGCTAGTATCTGTTGATGATTATATTGGAGGAGATGATGAAAATAGTCAAGTTTGTGATATAATACCAGACGGAGAACCTCCATTAGAGGATATAATAAATAAAAATTTTGATTTAAAAGTTTTGGAGGGAATTTTATCTAAATTAAGTATAAGAGAACATGATGTTATATGTTTATTATATGGAATAGGTATTAATCAAGTTAATCCAAAAGTAGTAGCTGATATGTTTGGGGTAGGAAAGGAAAGAATACGTCAGATGAAAGAATCTGCTTTATCTAAAATAAGACGTCGATTTTCTAAACAACTTAAGCATTTACTATAGTAATAGATAATATCATTTATGAAAGTACTATAGATTAGAAAAAAAAATTACAAAATATTATATACTTATATGCTTGATAATTATCCTCCAGGAGCTGCTAATGATCCTAGAGCCCCATATAATGAACCTCTTCCAAAAGAGGAGGTTCTTAACTTTGAATTAAATGCTAAAGGCAAAGTATTCATTCAATATAATTCTGAAGAAGAGTTAGAAGAGAGAATTAAAAACTTTAGAGAAGAGTTAGATTTACTAATTGATAGATTAGGTTTAGAAGAAGAGATAAAAGTAGAGAATCTTTTTTCAGAAGTTTGGTGATTTATTTAGTAAGTAAAAACAAATCTTTATTCAAAAGCTCTAAATATTCTCAAATAGAATTTAATAAAGCTATGGATAAATTAATTCCTCTTAAAGAGGTTCAATTTGATACTGAAACTAGAGGATTAGATGCTCATACAAAGGAGTTATTAACTATACAACTTGGTTGCAGAAAATTTCAAATAGTATTTGATTGGACTACTTTGAATAAAGATGAAAAATTAATATTAAAAGTATATTTTGAATCAGATCGATTATTTATAGGTCATAATTTAATGTTTGATACTATATTTTTATATGTACAAAATATATGGATTAAACATTTATATGATACTATGATAGCAGAACAACTTATTTATTTAGGATATCCAAAAATATTAAGTAAAGATTTAGTATTCGATCTTGGAATAGAGTTTCCTTTTTATGAAGATACCGGTTCTAATTATGAATTAAGTTATTCTTTAAAAGCTACAGCAAAAAGAAGACTAAATATTGATATTGACAAAACCGTTAGAGGTAAAATTATCAATGAAGGACTTACTGAAGAAGTTATAGTATATGCAGCTGGTGATGTAATGTGGCTTGAGGATATCAAGGATAAACAAGAAGAAGAACTTTATAAACAAAAATTAACTAATGCTTTAAAATTTGAATGCGAATTTATTAAAGGGTTAGCTTATACTAAATATTGCGGAGTTCATTTGGATATAAATAAATGGAAAGCTAAAATGGATTCTGATCTAAATAAATTAAAAGATTCAATAAAAAGATTAAACGATTGGGTAGTTGAATGGGATACAAATAGACAACATAATGGAGATTGGGATATTCAATATCCTGAAATGAATGTTTCTGGTAATTTTAATCTAGCTGAAGAAGAGATAAAATTAGTTAAAAATGGATATAAAAGATCTCCAGTAGATGATCTAGAAGTTCCTTATCAAACTACTAAATTAAAAGCTTATAAAAAGAAGGTAACTTCTCTTTTTACAAAAATAGATACTCAAGGAAACTTATTTGATGGATTTGATACTAAACCAAAATGTATAATTAATTGGAGTAGTTCTAAACAAGTAATTCCTTTATTTGAAGCATTAGGTATAAAAGTAGACACTTTTGATAAAAAAACTAAAAAGAAAAAGAAATCTATTGAAGAAAAACAAATAGCTCCTCAAAAAGATAAATTTCCTATAATTCCTATATTTCTTGATTATCAAGAAGCTGCTAAAGTCGTATCTACTTATGGAGAAAACTGGCTAAAAGCAGTAAATCCTAAAACTGGTAGAATACATGCTGAACTTCACTCAATAGGAACTGATACTTGTAGAATTTCATCAGGTGGAGGTGTTTATAAAGTTAATCTTCTTAATTTACCCAGAGATCCAATAACAAGAGCTTGTTTTACTGCTGAAAAAGGAAACGTATGGATTAGTGCAGACTATGCAGGTCAAGAATCTGCAATTACTGCCTCTACATCTAAAGATAAAACTATGATACATATTCTTAGTAGTGGAGGTGATATGCATAGTGAAGTAGCTAAAGCTTGTTGGCCTGATATTCTTGGTAATTTAACTGATGATGAAGTAAAATCTAAATATAAACATCTTAGACAATTTGCCAAAGCTGTAGAATTTGCGATAAACTAACTGTTTAACAAAATTTAACATTTATAAGTTTGGATTTTTAGAAAAAATAAAAAATATACTAGATTCTGTAGGCATTTATTCTATTTTGTATCAACATACTGATTGTAAAGCATATAAAATACGTATAGATAGAAAAACAGAATCTGAAAAATTCTATAGGTGGTTATATTCCGATATGGTTACATGTATGTCTAGAAAGTTAAACAATTTTGTCGCCCTTTATGGAAACATAAAGGAAAAAGAATCGGGTGAAATCATGGAAAGTCCTGAAACGGATAATCATGAGTCAAGCGTACCTTTAACAAAGTACGAAGATGCAACGACTAACTCTTGAAACTCAAATATGAGAATATAATAGAGACACGAGCGCCCGACACCTAAATCCTGTAAAGGACATGGTGATGAGATAGTCTGAGCTGCATAGTAATATGCAGAATTTGGAACTAAATATTCCAAAGATAACATAACTGATTTTATGGTGGTGATGATAATACTCTTGTTGCAAATAGTGGGTTTAAACCAGAAGATGCTAAAAATATTTATACTAATTTTATGGCTAAATTTTCTGGAGTCAAAGCATATCAAGACTATTGTAGAAAAGCAGTAATGGTTAATGGATATATTCTAATGAATAATGTATTGAATCATAGGGCACATATATTTGATGCTGAATGGATGAGAAAAGTAGAAGAGAAGTTTAAAGAAGATGGTTTTTGGGAATATTATAGAGAGATGAAGAGAGATGCTCCATCTTGTGAAACTGTTCAAATGGTTAAAAGATATTTCAAAAGAAAATCAGAATCTGAGAAACAATCCATTAATTATCGTATTCAGAATAGAGGAGCATGTGCTTTTAAACTATCTATGATTAAATTATTTAATTGGATATGTGATAATAATTATCAAAATATAGTTAAAATATGTGTTACGCCATATGATGAATTTAACTTAGAATGTCCAGAAGATATGGGAGATATAATAGCAGATGTTTTAGCTAAATCAATGATAGAAGGAGGAAAACCATTTTGTCCAAATGTATATTTAGGAGCAGATGTAGCTAGATTAAGTATTTGTATAGAAGATTTTTATTTAGATAATAAACTAATAATGGAAAAAGGTGATATTATTGAATTATTCAATAAATCAGTAAATAATATAACTAAAAATACTTCTTATAAAGAAAAAGAATTAGGTAAGGGGTATGAAAATTATATAAAAGCTGAAGGACCTCTTCCTACTTATTGGATTCATTAATTTCGAATAAGGGGCTATAGTAGATAGACTCCAAACCTGAGCCCCCTTGGCCTACTAACAGTGCCTACAGTCCAAGCCGTAATGGTAAGAGCGCAGTTAGGGAGTCTTTTAAATATAATTTTATGAATAATCTAATAAATAAACTTCCTAGAACTATAGGAACACATCATTTAATTATTGATTTGTATGAGAATACAATAGGATATATTAAATATGCTGAAGATAAAAAGTATATTCTGAAAATGGTTAAATATGAAACTTTAGAAAAAGGTATAGATGATTTATATAACTGGGGAATTAAATATAATTTCATACATGAATAAAGAACAATTATATAAACAAGCTTTAGAAGCTTATGGTTTCGATGCTCAATCTAGAATGGTTGATGAAGAATGTGCTGAATTAATCAATGCTTTATGCAAATATAAAAGAGGTAGAGCAAATGGATATGACGTAATCACCGAGATTGCAGATGTTATGATTATGTGTGAACAAATGGCCACCCATTTTGGAAAAGAGGCAGTAGAAAAAGAAATAGAAACTAAACTTTCTAGATTAAAAGAGAGACTAAGTAGAAAGAAGTATTCTGTAGATGATATGATAGAACTTTGGAGGATTTGGGAGTATGAAATGGGAGAATCTTTTATAGATTATATAGTTGATAATATAATTAATGTAGAAGAAATTATAAATTATTGGAAAATAGAATTCCCTGATTTGTATGTATACCTAATGAATTTAACTAATAATATCATTCCGTGGAAATATGTACTTGATGCACCTAAAGGATATGATACTTTAGATTATGAAGTAGCAAAATTCTATGGATTACATAAGGGAGAATTTTCTGAAGAAAAATATAGAAAAAGTATACTTCCTTGGTGTTCATATTTATATAAATTCTGTTATGATAAATGGTATGAAAACTTCTTCTATGAAGGGGATGAAGATGATAAAGAATTCTTAGAAAGAGTAATGAAACAATTTAATGAAAAGGTACATTGATTTAATTGCTATAGATGATAATAGTACAGAACTACATAATAAGTTAAAAGAGTTGGGATATAAACCCCTTTCTTGGACTACTAGTACTGGCAAAGATAATCTTCGTACTGTATTAACAAATTATTATCCATATAATAAAGATCTTAGGCTAGCATTTTGGAATAGTGGAAGTTCTATTGATAAATTTGAAAATAGTGATAATGTTATATTTTGTGATACAGTAGAAGAGTTTATAGAGAAAAGTATATATTTATTGAATAATGATAATATAATAATAGAAAATGACTAAGTATTGGCATGCATTTTATGTAAGTGATTATAAAGGAGGAGAGCTTTGTAGTAGAGTAAATACGGATATAGAAGGAATTCTAAATTTTATAGTATATGATTGGAAAATTACAGATGCATTTGATGAAGTTGAAAATTTAGATGAACTTACTGAAGATGATCTATATGATATATATTGTTCAAATATAAGTAATAATACATATGCGTTTGATACCTGTTCTGCTCCTGAAATTTATTCTACATCAGAATCTGGTAAATTAACAGAAGATTTTCCGCCTAAAGAAGAAGTAGTTAAATATATGTATAAACAGTTAAAATCCTATAAAAAATGGAAAAGTGGTCAATAGAAAAAATGACTGAGTATTGGAATCTATGGGAAATCCGTTTCGGAGAATCCTTTATAGATTATTTTGTAGATGATTATATTCATAATATGGGAATTGTAGTTGGATTCTTTTGTGGGAGGTTCCCTGAACTTGGTAAATATATCTTAGAAGCATCTAATTATAAAGTACCTTGGACATATATACAAGATTGGATTACTAAAAAAGAACCTGAAAAAGATATTCCTAGTATCTCTCATCTAGTAGAGTTGTTTTATGAAGTAGAAAATGAAGAAGGGATATTTGATAAAAATAGATATGCCGAATCAGTATATGCTTGGTGTACTCTAATACATGATATAGATGCTTATTATAATAGATTTATTGAATGGGTAGAAAAGAATAATGATGAAGAATTAACTCAAGAATTAAATAATTTATGGAAAGAAAAATAATACTTACACGTGGGATACAGGGAAGTGGTAAATCAACTTTTGCAAAAGAATGGGTATTAGAAGACCCAGAGCATAGAGTGAGATTTAATAATGATGATATTCGTAATATGCTTGGCAAGTATTGGGTACCTAGTAGAGAAGGGGTAGTATCGGATCTTAAGAAAGAATTCCTCTATTCTGCAATGAGTTATGGTTATGATATTGTAATCGACAATATGAACCTTAATCCGAAAGAAGTTAAGTATTTCCAAGGCTTAGTGGAAAGCTGGAATAATCCTAAAGGTGTAATCCCAGCTGTTGTTAGAGCTGTTTATGAAATAGAATTTAAAGACTTTAAAACTCCTCTTGACGTATGTATTGAACGTGATTCTAAGAGAGAAAACCCTATTGGTGCAGGAGTAATTACTGCTACCTATAACCGATATAAAGACTTTTATAATGATTAATTATAAGAAACTCGAAGATATAGTTAAAGAAACTATACAAAATACATACTATGGAGATGAGTTTTTAATATTTTTTAATAGAAAATGGTATGATAGTAGTAAATAATGAAACCCTTGACTTAATAAAGCAAGATATTGACAGAGGTAATATAGTTTTTGCAGGAAGTACTATTGCACAATATATTGAAAGCAAAAATCCTCATGAAAATCTAACTCTTGCTTTAAGAAGTATAAAAGAGGATTTAAAAGAAATCTTATCTCAATACCCTGATGAGTTTATAGCAGGTCAATTGCATTATTCTTTACTAGAAGAGGTAATGAAGGAGTTAGGATGGGAAGAAGATGATAATTCTTTCTATCATAATGGGTGGGAACATGATACTTGGTTTGATGTCTTAATAAAAGATAAAGGGATTGGTTATCATGTATTTTGTAGTTGGGCAGATCCAAGAGTATCTTTTAATAAATTTATAATAAATGAAACAGAAAGCGATAATTGTGGATATAGATGGAACTATTAGTGAGAATGTCACAGGTAGACCGTGGTTTGGTAAAGGAACTGCAGAAGGTATGTTAACAGACAAACCTTATACAGATATTATGAATCTTATTGATGCCTATGCTTACAATTACGATCTTGAGATAATAATTGTAACAGGTCGTCATAAAGGAAAAGAGCTAGAAGCAACTAAGAAATGGTTAGACAAGAATTCTTTTTACTATAATGAAATACATGCTAGAGATTTAAATGATTATTCAAAAACCGCATCTTATAAAGAGAAGGTTTATGAGGAAAAAATTAAACCTTACTATGATGTAGTTATGGTATTTGAAGATAATAACTCTTGTGTACAGATGTTTAGAAGCAAAGGATTAACAGTTTTACAACCTCAAAATTCTGATTATTAATATGATAAAGTTTGATAATAATTTAGTAGATAATGAGGTTGGAAAAAATTTTATTATTAGAAGTATAGAATATTTTGTCAATAATTCTAGAGATACATTAAAAGATTCTTCATTTAAAACTCTAGATGAACCGAGATCAATTAGACTCTATGATGAATATTTAACGGTTTTAAAAATAACTAAAGAAAACACTACTAATATAGAAGAAATTTGTAATCTACTTTTAGATAAAGCTTGTAATTATTTAAATTATACTGAAGATGGATTAACCTATGAAAATAGCCAACCTTATAAGGGATTATCTTTATTTAATCTTATTTATTGGTACAAAAATCTTTCTCCAGAAAATTATACTCTTAAAGAGCAGTTTATTTTAATAATTAATAAATTATCTAAAACTTTTTTCTATAATTTAAAATTTTAATATAATAATTAATATCATACAATAATATGGAAAGTTATCTAATAGTTTGGAATGATGATTGGGCAGATGAATTTTATATCTTTGGATACGAAATATTATCAGAAGCTAGAGTAAAAAGATTCATAAAAGCAATAGAATCTATGCCTGATGAAGAACTTAATGAAGAAGGAGAATTCTATTTTGGAACCAATGAATATATAATTCTTACCTATAAAGATATTCTTAAAAAACTTCATAATGCAATATTATTAACTGATTCAGAATATAATACCATTATTAAGTTATTTGGAGATAGAAGTAAAGGACAGTACTTTTTTGATATAGTGTACGACGAACTTGTAGATAGAGATTATTTAGAACGGTTGGAAGACGAAGAATATTAATATGCTAATAGGACAATTAATAGAAATACTCAAGCAATATGATTATGATAGAGAAATCTATATTCATACTTTAAGTGGAGAAACTGTTTTAGTTCAAGGCTTTTTTATACAAGGTGAAGATGATAAATTCTATATAACAGATTTAAGAGTAGAACCCATAATATATGATAGGAAATGATAGAACAAGAATTTCACAATATTAGAGTCCCTTTGTATCTTGATATAGACACTCTTAATGTTAAACTTGCAAAAGGAAAATATGCTAATATGTCTCATGCTGAATGGTTTAACGAAATAGGATACCCTTTTGTACATACTGTAAGGGGATATTATATGAAAACAGAGAATGATGAGTATATTATGCTTTATTGGAACGATTTTGAAGTTCCTAATATAAATGCAAGCTTGTTTTCTTATATCTTTAGTTATTTTCCCACCCTTAAATGGCTTGGATTAGGTTGTCATATTGGGAAAGAGAATGAAATCTGGAAACCTAAATACAAAATATATAAATATGATATTTTCGAATAATGAATTAGCATTTTTATCTACTTTACCTATTACTTTATATGGAATGCTCTATTCTGTATTTTTAATAATAGCAAGTTTATCTAATGCTTACTGGTTTAGATTTACATTAAAGTTGGGGGATAGTAATCCCCTTATAACATGCTTTATATGGGGATTAATATTATTAACAGTAAATAGAATATTTGAAGTTTATGAAGAACAACAATCTAGGAGATAGAATGAAGGAGTTCTATGAAAATAGAGCTAAAACAAGTTTAATCAGACGAACTCCTGTCATTATAAGAATTGATGGAAAGGCTTTTTATACCTTTACTAAAGGGTTTGAAAAGCCTTTTGATTCTATAATGATTAAAGCTATGCAAGATACTATGAAGTATCTTTGTGAAAATATACAAGGTTGTGTATTAGGTTATACACAGTCTGATGAAATTACTCTAGTATTAGTAGACTATAATAAACTAGATACAGATGCATGGTTTGATTATGATATACAAAAGTTATGTAGTGTATCTGCATCTATGGCTACTTTTGCTTTTAATAGAAGTTATTCTAAATATTTTGGAGAATTTGTTTATAATCTAAAAGAGTTTAAAGATAATTTAATTACTGCTTATAAAAAGGCTGGAAAAATAGGAGCTATATTTGATTCTAGATGCTTTAATATCCCAGTAGAAGAAGTAACTAATTGTATTCTTTGGAGACAGCAGGATGCTACTAGAAATAGTATTCAAGCAGTAGGCCAAGCTAACTTTTCCCATAAAGAACTCCAGGGATTAAGTACAAATCAAATTCAAGAACTATTATTTTCTAAATATGGAATTAATTGGAATGATTTTCCTACACATTTAAAAAGAGGATGCTGTTGTATTAAGAAAGAAGATGGTTGGTATATTGATGAAGAAATTCCTATTTTTACAGGAGAAGGAAGAGAATATATTGAAAAATTAATTAATTATGAGTAATATAGCTATTATAAAAATAACTGATTGTTTAGCATGTCCTTATATAGATTGCTCATGTGAAGATGCTGATGATTATTCTTCAGTATATTGTGGATATATGAATGAGTTTTTAGGAGAATGTAAAACAAGATGGATAATAAACGGAACTAGCAGTATTCCAGTTCCAGATAATTGTCCATTATTAAATAATAATAACAATGATGATTGATAATTTTGAATTTTTATCTTCTTGGTTTGATAAACTAAAAAGTCAAGATGATTTTTATTTTGTTCAAATTATCCAGAGAAAAAAGGATGGAGTTCAACTTCCATCCTATACTTCTGGAGCAAGAACAATAAGAAGTTTTTATTTCTTTAATAAAGAAGAATTTATTAGACAAGAACTTTATATTAAAGAATTATGTGATAGGAATAATGCAAGAGCATATTTCTGGGTAAATCCTAGAAATGCTGTAGATGTAGCTTGTGAATCTATTAGACAGTTTGCTGAACTTATTAAAAATGGTACTACTAGACAAGGAGTGGCTATATATGATAGAGCTACTGGAACTAGTAGAAGCTCAAAATATGATAAATTATGGATAATTGATATAGATACTAAAAATTCAGAATATATTAAGAAAGTAGAATCTATTATTAATTATTGTAGAGGAAAAGAAGGTAATAGAATACATTATCATATTCCTACTTTAAATGGATATCATTTAATTACAGATAAATTTGATAAAAGACAATTTGCTCAAGAATTAGCTATTAATAACTTAGATCAAATTAATATTCATGATGATAATCCAACTTTATTATATTATAATAAACAATGTTAGAATTAATAATATTTATAGTAACTTTAATATTATTTCCAATTTGGTTTCCTATATTGTTAGTATTAATTACAATTATTTTACTAATATTTATATATATAATAATTAATATAGTAGGAATTCCATTAATTATTTTTTATTCTATTTTTGATAAAAATCTTTATAAAAAATGAATTTTAATGCTTCAATAGTAAAATATTTGTGTCCTATTTGTGGAAAAGAGGCTGAGGAAGGAATAGTAATAAATTCTCTTTTAACCGAAAAAGCTGCTAAAGAAGTGGAAAAGCTTAATGGGAAAGCTATAGGATATGCAGATCATGCTTGTAAAGAGTGCTCTGAATATAAAGATAAAGTAGTATTTTTTATTGGGATAGATACAAATAAATCTGAAAAAGATGATCCTTATAGAACTGGACATATAACTGGAGTTAAGAAAAATTCCCAACTTGTTAATCAATGCTCAGAATTTATAATAACTTTAAAAGATAATTCTCAATATTGTTTTATTGATTATAATGTTGGAAAACAAATAGGATTATGGAATTAAAATTAGTACCTAAAGATGAATTAGCAGATTTAATTAGAGCAAGTATTATTCTAAATTATTTAGAAAATGCTGGAGTAGATAATTGGGGATGGTATGGAGAAGCTCTTTCTGACTATTATAAAGATGAAGAACATATGGAAGATAATGATTATTTAACTAGTGATTATAAAACTTATGAATCTAATTAAACCTAAATTTGAAATTTTAGAGCAACAATCAGGTATAGACGGTATTTATAAAATGATAGAGTTAGCAGGAAGAACCTGCTATCGTTCAGAAGATAAGATTACTCCAGATTCAGCTAAAGGCTTTGTAGAGAGAATGATTAAGTCTGGACATGGTGCTATGTTAGAACATGGTACTGTATATCTTAAAAGATACTCTTCTAAAGAGAGTAATTTAGTATGGGTTGAAAAATACGCTCTTAGCCCCTATTCAAGAATTTCCTATGGTGAAGGTAGTACTAGAATAGATGGCATGTTATATAATACTGTCTATATAACAACTAACCTTAGAGTTCTAGTGGAAAACAGCTGGATGGATGATTTGAAATATATTTGTGAACCTATAGAATATCATGAGAGAAGAGTATGTGTTAGATTTATTTGTGACAGAGGAGTATCTCATGAATTTGTAAGACATAAATTACTTTGTGCCGCCTAATGGTAACATTAGGGCAATAACCCAGTGAATTGCTGGAAGGCTAAAATTTAATATTTATTAACAAAATTTAATAGAGTGATTTAATTTTATTTAGTATCTTTGCATGAACTTAAAAGTGTAAAGGACATGAAAAAATTAAATTGTAAACTCGGTGATACATTCGGAAATTGGACTGTGGTTGATGATAACACATTCGTCAAAAGTGGTCATACTTATGTTAAAGTACAATGTAAGTGTGGTAAGGTAGAAGATAAGTGTCTCAGCGATTTAGTAAATGGTAGAACTAAAAGCTGCAGAAGTTGTGCAGCTCGTGCTAGAGGTGCTTCAATTAAAATTGGAGACAAATATAAAAGCTGGACAGTAATTGGAGGACCAAAATTATCTGATTATGGTAGCCAGTTATACGAAGTACAATGTGATTGTGGCACTGTAAAATGGGTTCAGGCTAATGAACTTACTAATCCTAACCGTAACTTTAAGTGTGCTAAATGTGCTGCTAAAGAAAGAGGAGCTGTTCAGGCAGAACGTAATGGTAAGGTAGGAGAACTAACTCTAACTAGATTTACTAAATTACAACGTTCGGCTGAGAGAAGGAATATAGAGTTCCTAGTATCTTTAGAATATCTAAGTAACCTGTACGAATCTCAAAACCATATATGTGCAATAACTGGTAGACATATTGACTCTATAGATGAAGCATCTTTGGATAGGATAGACTCATCTAAGGGATATATTGAAGGAAACGTACAGTGGACTACTTATCAAGCTAATGTAAGTAAACACACTATGACAATGGAAGAATTGTATCAATTTTGTAAAGATGTATTAAATCATGCTAATCAGCAGCCAAGCCAACCTTTAACAAAGTTGGAAGGTTCAGAGACTAATGGTATTATATGGTAAGAACAAGCTAAATGTTTGATTATGACGAAAGAAGAAAAAGCAACATTAATTGGATTAGTGCTAGGCGATGGTCACTTAGCATGTAGTAAGTATAAAAATTGCAATGCTTTCCACCAAGAGTTTTCTTTAATTCACTCTATAGAACAAAGAGAATATCTTGAATGGAAGGTTAATTTAATACATTCCATTTTAGGAGGACATAAGCCATCTATTATAGAGTTTAATAATAATGGATACAAAGGTGTTAAAGCTATGAAGTCTCATAGATATTTTAGGGTTTTATATAAATATTTATACAAAAATGGAATTAAAACAATTCCATTAAAAGCCCTTAATAGATTAACTCCTCTGGCTATTGCTATATGGTGGATGGATGACGGTTCTCTATGTAAGAAAGTTAGGAATGGTAAAGTTCACGCATGGGAATTATATCTAAATACCTATTTGAGTAAGGAAGAAAATCAAACTATAATTGATTATTTTCAAAATAAATGGAATGTTAAATGGAATCTTAATTTGAGTAAAGGTAAATACAGATTAAGATGTTCTACGAGAGAAGGTAGAAAATTTCTAACTATTATAAGACCTATTGTATCCCAAATTAAGTGTATGCAATATAAATGCTTAGAAATCTAACTAACAGTTGAAACTATGGAACAAATTGGAATTATAGTATTATTTACCACAATTCTGGCGTGGATTATTCCCGCTGGAATACAAGAATATAGAAATGGAAAGATTAGTAAAGAAAAATAATTGTAAATATCAAATATTTATAGAATTGTTTCCATATGCCTTATGTGAGAAACAAGGATATATTCCTGTTTGGTGTCCTAATAATTGCTCCATAGAATATAATACTGACACGAGTGCTGGGCATCCTATAAAGGATGATGATATAGTCCGATACTCCTTTGAAAAGAGGAGAGTTAAGGATAAAGAGCCTTAACATAACAATTGAGAGTATTTAGCTTTGCACAGGAGAGTACCCGCTATTGCAACTACTCTAAGGATAAGTTTGGTAATGAACTTACTTTTATTCAACCTTTATGGTTAGAGGATATAGATTCCAGTTTAGATTTCAAAGACTGTTTACAACATTCTGAACTAGCTTACTTTAATTTACTTGATAGAGGATGGAAGCCTCAACAAGCAAGAGCTGTTCTTCCTAATGCCCTTAAAACTGAGTTGGTTATGACTGGCTTTGTGTCTGATTGGAAACACTTCTTTGAATTGAGAGATGCTGGAAGTGCTCACCCACAAGCACAAGAGTTGGCTAAGCCATTGCATGAAGAGTTTATTAAAAGAGGATATATTAAATGACAGAATTAGAAGAAAAAATTTATAATGGAATAAAGCTCACTTCTAAAGAGCTAGAAGAGGCTATTTTGGAATGTGAAGAAGTTACAACAGAATATGGAAGAAATATGAGATGGTCTAGACCTGTTAGTACTATTATTAGAATAAAGGATAAACTATTCTGTATTGAATGGGAAGAAGGTCTTACTGAATGTCAAGATAATTATTTTGAGTATCAACCTTATGAGGTAGAGGAAAAAGAACGTGTTATAATCATTAAAAATTATATAAAAAAAATAAATAATAAAGTTTTGTGATTAGTATAATGATAAGTTCATGAAAACAATTTATATAATATGGAATAAATCTTTTGAATGGGATGATCCTATTCCTAGTAGTGATAGCATAGTTTTTATATCGCAAGATTATGAATCTGCTATAAATAAATTTAAATTTTATATAGAATTATGTAATAATTTTTGTAATGATTCTAAATGGTGTTATGAATATTCTTTATATTCATATATTCCAGAAACTTGTCCCATAGAAGGTAAATTAATAATGAATGTAAATAATATTATTAATGAAGAAACTAATACACCGAATTGATAAGACTATAGAATTTTATAGTTTTTAAAACAGGAATTAAAGGATAAAATTAAAAAATTAGAAGGAAATGTGGAATGATGTAAAACCATTAAAATTTAACTCATCAGAGGTGAACATTTGGTTCACTTCTGATTTACATTTTGGTCATAAAAATATTATAAAATTTTGTAATAGACCGTGGGAAACTGTAGAAGAAATGGATGAAGCTCTTATAACTAATTGGAATTCAATTGTGGGAGAAAAAGATATAGTCTTTGATTTAGGAGATTTTGCATTTGCTACTAATGGTAGATGGAAAGAATTAGTTCAAAGACTAAATGGTAAGCACTATCTTATTTTAGGAAACCATGATGGGATAAGATGGCCTGGTGATAAAACTATGCAATTATTTGAAAGAGTAGAACAGCAAATGATTATTTATATAGATAATAGATGTATCTACTTAAATCATTATCCATATTTATGTTATGGAGGAAGCTGGAAAAATCCAGAACATGCTGTATGGCAGTTACATGGACATGTTCATACTTGTCCAAATTCAAGTGGAGCTGATGATAAAAGAATGATATATAAATTTCCATATCAATATGATGTTGGTGTAGATAATAATAATTATACTCCTGTATCATTTAAACAAGTTAAAGATATTATTAATAGTCAAGTAGAACATGAACTTAAAAAGAATAAAATATAAAATAAAGTATTTTATAAGTACTTTACCTTTTACTAAGTTATGGAATGAATATCATAATCCTATCTATTATTGGTGGAAAGCAAGAAAATATTTTAAATTTCCATCAATTCGTTTCTATAAAGGTAAGAAGATTTGGTTCTTTGGATTACCTATAAGAAATGATTATTATAATAGATTTATTGATATTCGTTTATCTGGGTTAGGGTGGAAAGATAAATATGACTCTCCGAGATTTGAATGGCATCCATATATTATGATTATGTTTTTTAGAAAATGGCAAATAATATGGACCTTCTATTATAAACCAGATCATACCTGGGAAGCCATTCTTGATTATTTATATTATGGAAAATCAATAGAAGAGGCTATTAGAGATAATACATGGGTTAATATGAACACAGGAAAGGAAATAAGTATAAATAAATATATAAAATATGACTGACCTAGGAAAAGAATGGCTAAAAGAATTAAAGGATTCTGACTGTAAATATTTTGTAATTAAAGTAGAAGATTTCTTTGAATCTCTATGTGAAGATATGCTTAGAGAGTTTAATGATATGCTATATTATTACAATGATTATAGAGAGAAACAAGGTAAGCCAGTTAACAAATATTTCGTTTTAAATAGAGATGAATACCCTCAATTTAAATCTTCAAAAGAATTTATTAATTGGGTAAATAATAAAGTAAAAACCAGATGGGAATATAGAATTATAAATGTTCATAGTAGACTATCTGAGGAAGATCTTGATAAATATGGAGAAAGTGGTTGGGAATTAGTGAACTATGATTATGGTACACTTACTTATCATTTCAAAAGACTAAAACAATGAACCCTAATACACTTAGAAAAATACAAAGGCTTCTTAATGGGGAGTCTTTTATTACTAGTGAACCTGGTAATTCAATGCTTCCTTTATACAAGAGTAATGAGAAACATCTTGTTACTCCTATAAAATGGGAAGATTGTAAAGTGGGAGATGTGGTATTTTGTAAAGTTCACGGTTCTTGTGTTACTCATAAAGTTTATGCTATAGATAAAGAGAAAGGATGTCTTATCGGCAATAACAAAGGACATATGAATGGTTGGTCTAAAAATGTATATGGATTAGCTCATAAATTAAAATAATATGAAAAAGTTAGATTATTTGCAATTTTATTACAGAGGAGAATATACTAAAGAATCTATCGAAATTCCAGATGATGCTTTAGTATTTAAAATAAATAATAATAAAGTAAGTTATCGTTATAAAGAAAAGGATATATGGTCTTATAATATTATTATTTTGTCTAAAGAATCTACTATGGAAGAATTAGAAGGTATATGTTTAGGCGAGTGGAATATAGCTATCATAAATTCTGTATATTCTGAATATAACTTTAATGATATTAATGATTTCCCCAAAATAGAATTTTATCTTGTTGAAAATAGTTTTAGTAAAGTAGATTTATCTTTACCTTTAGAAGAAATAGAAAAAGAATCTATTTGTAGAATCTCTAAATTTAGAGGTATAGATGATAATAATATCTATTTTAGTTATGTTACTATAAATAATCCTATTACTATGGATGATACATATTTATTAGAATATGGTGGATATGATATATGTAATACTTTATTTGGATATAGAACCAAAATAGCGTATGGAGAAAAATATAAAAAGTTATATGAAGAATTTTGTAACAAAGTAATAAGTAAAATTTTATGATAAATTACGAAAAAGTATTTAATGTACTTGTAGAAGAAACTAAGAATTATCTTTTAGATAATAATTTAAAAGCAATGGTTCTTGGTATTAGTGGTGGTATAGATAGTACTGTTACTGCTGCTATATGTCATGAAGTAAGTAAACAAACTGGTATACCTCTGATTGGTAGAAGTCTTCCAATTAAAAACAAGGATGATGAATTTAGTACTTCTAAGTTAGTTGGAGAAGCTTTCTGTAATGATTTTTGTGTTTGTAATTTGTTTTCTATCTATGATAAAGTAAGCAAGGATATTAAGAGTTTTGAATATGGTCATTCCATAAAAACTTATAACAACACTGAATATTATGGAACTACTTCTATTTCAGAAGGTAATATCCAGGCTAGACTTCGCATGATGTATCTTTATAATCTTGCTTCTATTCATAATGGTCTAGTAATGTCTACTGACAATCAGACTGAATATCAGTTAGGATTCTGGACTATTCATGGTGATGTTGGTGACTTTGACCCATTGCGAGACCTTTGGAAAACTGAGGTATATGAATTAGCAAAGTATATATTTAATATGTATGATGCTGATGCTAGAAAAATTGGAGCATATTTAACCCCTAATGCTTCTTATTTTGTGAAAAAATTGGATGCATTAAAACATTCTATAGGCCTTACACCAACTGATGGTCTTGGAATATCTAATTCAGATTTAGATCAAATTGGAGCTAAGTCTTATGCTGAAGTAGATGCTATCTTACAAGACTTTCTAGCGTTTGCTGATGATTATGTTAATACTTCTGATGCTGTAGAAGATTATTTAGAATATAATGCTCTATATGATATAGAACCAGAAGTTATTAAGAAAGTATTAAATAGACATCTTAATTCTGAATTTAAAAGAAAATATTTACCTATCTATGTTGAAAGAGAAAAGTATGAATCTTAAAGGATATACATTACACTCTGGAGGAGCTGTTGGTAGTGATTATGCTTGGGGTTATGTAGGTAGTTTATACGGTCTAGAACCAGAAAAGATAAATCATTATTTCTATGGTAGAAGAACTCCGTATGGTAATAATCCTATATCTTCAGAACAATATCTAGAAGGAGTTGAAGCTGTTAAAAAAGCAAATGAGACTCTAAAAAGGGTTAGTTATGAGAATTATTTGTATCTATTAGCTAGAAACTGGATGCAAGTAAAGAAGTCAGAAGCAGTATATGCTATAGTAGAAAAAATTAGTAATCCTATAGTATATGGAGGTACTGGATGGGCAATACAAATGGCGATAGACCATGATGTAGAAGATATCTATATATTCCATCAAGGAGCTAGTACATGGTTAAAATATAATTATAAAAATAAACTTTTTGATAAAATAGATACAGTTCCAGTACTAAAGAAATCATTTGCAGGTATTGGGACTAGAAACTTGAATCCAAATGGATTACAAGCAATTATAGATGTTTACAATAAAGCAACTAAAGAGCCGACATTATTTTAACTATGAAATCTGAATTTACTTATACAACAGTAACTAATAGAACCTATCCTTATTTAGGAATATCTATAAATGGAGTAGGAACAACTATTGTTCTTTTCTCTGCTCCAAATACGGGGATTGTAGTAGGAGTATCAAGTGAAAGTCTTAATAAGATAGGGGCATATTCTGAATCTTGGGCAGAAAGTGTTTTTATGATTTTTGAAGGAGAAGTTAAATTAAGAAATGAGTAAAATTATGAAATTGTATTATTTATTTTTGTTAGTAATGTTCTTTCTAATGAGTTGTGAAAGAACTAGTAATGTATCTGAAGGAAAGCGTATAGGCAAATATGATCTTACCCCAATTTTTGAATATACTATAGATGGACATGATTATGTTAAAAAAGGTTATGGAATGGCTCACTCAGGTACTTGTAAAAAATGTAAACAAGAAAGAGATAGTATTGTTAATGTAATTATTAATGAAATAAGAAATGGAAAAAAGTAAAAGAAAAACTGTCTATGAAGATTTAAAAAAATTCTGTTATATAGCTAAAGATAATGATTATATAGAAGTAACAGAATGGACTAATGGAGAAGGTTGGGATATAAATCTTAATGATAAAAAGATATCACTAACTTACGGAGAATTAAATGCAATTAACTATTTAACCAAAGTATTAGAATACGAGTTTAATGAAAAATAAATGACTATTATCTAGAATAATATGAAAACTAATGTTTATCTTTTAGATGGAACATTATTTGCTTCTGGATTTAATAGAGTAGTACATGGAGGAAGAGGAGATTATGTTGAATTTGAGAGTAAACATATTCCCCTTCCTTTAATATCTAAATTTGATAATGATGAAACAGAAGATTTAGATATTTACTATTGGTGGTTGTATCCAGAAGGACATCCAGATACTAAAGTATATTTACAGAAGAAAACAGTAAAATACGCTGATTATAAAATTGGCAAGTATTACGTTTCTCCTAGTTTATTTAAAGATTTTAGAGACCCTGAAAAATTATTTTAATATGGATAAATTTATATTTTTAGATTTAGATGGTGTTTTGAATAGTAATTTATATTACTGTGAAAAACATCATAATGAACGTTATGCAGAAGCTATAGCTCAATATCCTGAAGAATTAGCTCTAGGAATAAGTGCTATAGATCCAGTAGCAGTAAATAACTTAAATAAGATATTGGATGCCACTGGCGCAAAAATAGTAGTATCATCCTCTTGGAGACATGACCCATACTTACCAGATGTTTTTAAAGCTGTAGGTATTAAAGCTCCAATATTTAGTATAACTCCTCTTTCAGAATCTAGAATTAGAGGAGAAGAAATAAAAGCTTGGCTAGATAAACAAACTGAGCCATATAATTATGTAATCTTAGATGATGATTCTGATATGCTAGAATCCCAACTTCCTTATTTTGTACAGACAGATTGGATGAAAAGGGGATTAAGTCAAGACGATGCAGAACAAGCAATAAAAATTTTGAATGAAAATGATTAATATAAACGAACTTATTAAAAATGCAATGAAGTCTAAAAATCAAGTAGAACTTCGTGCATATAAGAATCTAAAAGCCGAAATTCAATTATTTGAAACAGCTAAGAATGCTAAACCTTATGATGAGGTAGCTGGGATTCAATTAATCTCAAAAATGTGTAAGAAATTGGAGGATGGTATTTCAGACTTTTCTGGGGCTGGTAGAGAGGACTTAGCGGCCGAATATAGAGATGAACTAGAAGTACTGAAAAAGTTGCTTCCTGAGCCTGTAAATGAATCACAGATATGTTCTGAACTTCGTATCTGGGCTGGAAATAATAAACTAGTTGAAATGTATCTTACTGAAAAAGGAGTTTATCAATTTGATGCTATTGAGACTAGTAGACCCTTTATTCCGAAGAAAGAGATGGGAAGTGCAATCAAATACTTAAAATCTAAGTTCCCTCAAGCCAATGGTAAAATGATTTCTAATATTGTAAAAGAATATATAGTATGAATAGTTTTAATGTAATAATCTATAATTTTAACAAACAAAAATTTGAACTTTATGATGTAATGCCATATCTAAGGGAATCATATTATGATGAGGATGAAAAACCTTCTACTTTTGAAGAATTTAGAAACTTTGTATTACATAAAAGTATGTATCAATGGTGGGCAAGATGTGAATATGAAATTATATTAACAGATTGGCCAAATCAAAGTCATAAAGAAAAATGGGATATTCATAGACAGGTTAAAATGAATATAGACATTATTACAGAGTTATTAATTAAGGATATATGCAAATGCCCATAAACTGTTCCGAGTTTATAGAAAAATATTGTTTAATTAACAATAAACATATAAAATTAACTAATACTCAAAATAAATTTTTAGTATGGTTGTTAGAACATAAAGATAAAAAATATTTTTATTTAAAAGGAAGAATATGATAAAGCGAATTGAAAAATTTGGAGCAAGTTGGTGTATGCCTTGCAAAGTATTAGATAATACTCTAAAACAAATCTCTGGAGTAGAAATAGTTAAACATGATATTGATAAAGAACCAGAACTAACTGAAGAAAAAAAGATTAGAAATGTTCCAGTTTTAATCTTTTATAATGAAAACAATGAAGAAGTAGATAGATTGGTAGGTGCCGTACCTCTAGGAACAATTTTACAAAAAATTAATAAATAATGTATAGAGTATTATTAAGTACGACTGGAAAAGCTTACGCTGTAGAATGTGATATTGATAATAGTGAATTTCTAGATGAATTAGAATATTTAGTAAATAACGGAGATATTATTCTATTTTGTGAAGATTTAGATGATTTAGAAGATGCTTTAGGTAATGAATATGAAATAGAAGAAGTTTATGAAGAATAATGAGGATATTAGAAGTTATAATATAGGAAATTCAAATTACAGTAAACATAAGATACAACCTTGGGATATTTGGCGCGAGTATAATCTAAATCCATGGGATGCTGATATAGTTAAACGTATTTTAAGAACTAAAGAAGAACCAGGGATGTCTAAAGAAGATGCAAGAATAATGGATTATGAAAAAATAATTCATATTTGTAAAGAGCGAATTAGGCAAATAGAAGAGAACAAATCTAAAATAACTGCAGTATCTGGAAATCTATATAGCACAACATATCCTCTAGAATCTTATACAACTTTTACATTAAGTCCAGAACAGTTAAAAAAGTATCAGGAGTTTCAAAGCACTAATACTGGTCTTTGCTCTGTAAAATTTACACCAACTGGAGTTGGCTTAGGAGTTGAATTTATTTGTGGTGATAATAAACTAAACGTATCTGAATACGAAAAATGGTAATAATAAAGGGGAAGTGGTTAGAACTTATATTCTAGCTGCTTCCCCTATTTTTTTATCCTTCACCAATACCATTTTGTGTATCTCTTATATACATTCTATATGTATCCTATAAAGATCTTGGTAAAGCTATTGATTTAGTAATTAATTCTCCCATAGTTGTATCTCCAAAAACAAATCCTCCTAAATCATTTATTGTTTTAACTCCCCATTTTACAGAAGCTGGACTTGTATTATTCATAACATAATCAAATATAGGATAAGGACCTTTAAATTCTTCATAACTACTTGCACTTCCTTTATATAAAAGTTCTATAACTGCATTAGTTAAGAAATTTTTGCCGTCATCTTCTTTTTTATGTTTTTTATAGGCAGGATCAATAACTTGATTAAATAATGTATACAATAACAACCACATTAACATATCAGAAAATAATCTTTTCCAATTTCTCCACTACATTGGATTGTTATATATATTATTTTTTATACCTTCCCAACCTCTACCAAAATATAATTCAGAAAAAGTATCTTTTATAGTTTGCCATACTCCCTATACTATTAAAGGTATATCTACCATATATGGTATTCCTGTATCTTCAGTTGTTATATTACCATTTTCGTCTATCCATAGTTTATTTCCGCTTTCGTCTTCTTTCTAAACTTTCTAAGTTTCATAAGAAGATACTCTTCTTTTTCCTAGATATACATCATAAATACCGTTCATCCAAGTAGAAAATACTCCAAACTAAGAACCTATAGCTAAATTTTCATACATAGCTTTAGTACTTCTATTATATGAACCATATATGGTATCTCCTAAATTTTTAATTTCATCTATTTGATTCTAGGTATATCCGTCTGGTAAATCAGTAGAAAGACTAATAACTAAGTTCATTCCAGGATTTTCTTCATTAAATTTTAATAACTAACTGAGATATAAAGATTTCTATTTATTATATTCTGTTATATTACTCTAATCATTTGATGCAAGAAGATTAAATCTATCATCCAATCTCCAGTTATATACTAATTTTCCATCTCTTATAGAGTATGCTTTATAAGAACCATCATGTTTTAGTTTTCCCATAAATAAAACCATTCTATTTAAAAAGTCTGGTTTTCTAAGAGTGGCATATGCCCAGTTTCCTGCATTAGTTATACCACCTCTATTAGTTTTGTAACCTTCTTGCTATTGTTCTATATTAATATTAGATATTAAGTATTTACTATTTAATTTATCTAATAAATCAATAGTCATGGCTGAATGTACACCCTGTCTAAGTATAAACTAATAAGCCCACATAATGTCTTTTGCATTCATATCTGTTCTATACTTGGTTATAGTTCTTACAGTATTAGATAAAAAACCTCCAATAACATCACGCAAAGCTGCTACTGGACTAGCTGCAATATATGCAGTAGATACAGCTTTTCTTAATGGCTATATAGCAGAAATAATCTTTTTGGAACTCTCTGTCATTATACTTTTATTAAATACAGAAGTTTTTAAATAGTCATCAATATGTTCTATTACTTTAGAAAATTTCTAAGGATCCCCATCTTCTCTTATTCCCATTATTTTAAGATGTAATAAAATCCCTTTAGCTCTAGTAAGCATTTTATTCATTTCCTATTCCTATAAATCTTTATAAGCATAGTCTATTACTAAATTTTGAAGATTAGTCTCAAAGTAATCTTTCTTATATCTTTCAAGTAATAGTTTTCTTCCCCTATTTTCTCTATTAGAACCTCTAGGTTCAGAAATTTTAAAGGGGTTATAGGCCTACATATTTTCTATGTCTGAATTTATTTGGCTCTCTTCATCTTCTGATAATATACCTTCATACATTTCTCTAAAGAATAGAGTAGGATTTTTACAATAATTATTAATTCTCCTTTTAAAATCATTAAAATATTTTCCAGGATTACTCCATCTAGTAGATGAAGACGCTTTTTCTAGAGGAACCCATAAACAATCTGGATTTTTTTCTACAAAAGATTTTAATGCTTTATCATCTTCTAATCTATAAGAAAAATTTCTATCTTTATAACGAACTTTATTTATTGTATATAAAGCCTTTTTTAAAAATTTTCTATCATCATCATCTAAGTCATTTGTAGTATCATAGGGATTTTTAAAAAATAACTCATCATTTATATTTTGATATAAATGTTTAAATACATTAGCCTAATCTCCTAATAAAGCATTTCTGGCTTTACTATATCCTTTTTTATTATAATATTCTAAACATGCTAAATTAAAATCTGATATTTCAGGATCTAATTTATTAGATATATTATGTATAGCATCTTGCAAAAGTTTACTAATTATTCTAATGTGTGTATTAGATATATTCTGAGGTCTAGCTAATAATCTTTCTATTTCTGATAAATCTTTTTCCTATATTCTAATTATTCCAGAGAGTCTATCTAATGTTATAGAAGCATTTAATAATAATTTACAACAACTAGACACTAATGTATCTTTAGTAGGATCTACAAAATTAGATGATGTTTCAGCATGGGTAATAATACTATCTGGAGATAAGGAAATTCCTTTATTAATTAAAATAGTATTCAATTTAGAAATTAATTCTTCCAATCTCTATATCTACACATCAGTTGTTTCTGCTGTAGATAATGAATCAATAGTAGTTCCATTTAATAAATGCTACAGTCCATCATCCTCAGATCCAGAAATAATTTCTTTTAAAGAATTAAAATCTGTACTTCCCAAATTGGGATTATCTTGCATTATATCCCAAAATTCATTTATTAAAAGCTCAACTGGAGATATATTTTTTACATTAGTAAAATTGTTCTAAATTTTTAAATTAGGTTCTTTATTATTTAAAATCTAAATAGCTTTTAAGAAATTTGGTAATATTAATTGTATAGGATAAGATTGACTCTAAATTCTATTTCCCAAACCTCCAATCACAGAAATATCACCTAATTTAACATCTCCTTCTAACTAAGGTAATAGTTCATTTAATAAAAACATTGTTCTCATTGTTTCTATATTACCATAAGTTGATTTCATTAACTCTCTTCCTTGATTATCTAATGCTTGTGAATCATTTAAATGAAATCCTAATATATTAGTTCTTCCTTCAAATGAGTGGGTCTAGTCAAGATTTAAACCTGATAATGTAACTACATTAATCTAATGTGTTAGAGTATTTTCAAATATAATTATATTACAATTATTTAAAGTTTCATTTTTTACTATTTTCCATAGATAATTATATTTATCTTCTCCATTAATTTTAACAATAGATTTTTCAAAGTATGGATAAAATAACTTATTTAAGTATTCATTATCAAATTTTGGAAATCCAAATCTTCTAAATTCGTTAATCTAATTAACTATTCCTCTAGCACTTAAATTTCCAGAATCAATATTTAATAATTCATCCTAATTTTTTCTTATAATATCTACTACTTCTTTATTTTTAGATTTTACTTCAGAACTCTATACTGAATACTGTTTTCCGTTAATTATTAAATTCCATCCAGAATTAGGTTGTTCTCCCTAAGTCCAATATTTCCAATTTTTATCAATATATTCTTCTATAGTAGAAGTAATACCTTCTGCTTTAATACTTTTTTTTGGAAATAATGCTCCTAGCTATATATTTACAGTATCTATAGAAGAATCATCAATTTTTATTTCTTCTACATTAGATGCTATAAATTTCTAAGCTAGTTTCATCTACTCCTACATAATAAATGCTCCTTTATTATGACTATAACACTCAGCTTTTTGAACTTTTATATCTTTAATATTTTGAAACTAATTATCATACTCTAATACAACAGGAATAATATTAAAACGAATATCTTTAGTACTTATTCCATTATATTCTAATATTCTAGAAAGTAAAGCAAATTCATTTCTATATTTTTCCTTTTTAGCCCTATCCCAAAATGCAGGAGATTCATGAGAACTTTTAATATTAAATATTTCTATAGAGCCATTAGGTTTAACTACTATATAATCTATATGGGCAGTAATATTTTCATCTCTTCCTATTAATTTAGCAGATAAATTAATATTTTTTATAATTCGGGGAGAGGAATCATCACCTACTTCTTTTGATTCTTTTCCATTACCTAAATACACTTCTTTAAAAACATCATTATATACTTTATTATGTATAACATCACTAAGATGTTCAAATGATGTTCCTTTAGTATTTTCTTCAGTCTAAGAATAAGAAGAATCAGAATTTTGTTTTAAAAGTATTTTATGTAAATCTCTACCATCCTAAGCAATCTATTTCCAACTATTTTTTAATATAGATAAATGCTTCTAAATCTCATCTTTAGTTAAACCTTTCTGTTCATATAATTCTTTCATTCTATCTAAATATTCCTCTACCTAGATAACTGGCATAATCTATCTTCCAACGGAATCTACATATAATCCAGAATCTATAAAAGACTAAGTTGTATATCCATCTGTATTAATTTCAGCGCAGCCATTAATAATGTCAACTCTATCAGAAAATTCTTTTTTAAATTTTCTTTTTCCCTATTCTTTTAATTCAGAAAGTTTATCTACTACTCTAGTTTGTTTATTATAATCTTTAGAATAAAGAATATCATAAGCAAGTTGAGGACTTCTCTTTAGTATTCTTACTAATTCTTCATAAGAATTTTTATACTATCTTTTTCCTATTAATGTGTAAGTACAATTTTTCATTTACAATTTTCTAATATTATACCTTTTTCTATTCCCTATTCTATAAGATTAGATATTACTCGATTTTTCTGCATCTAATCTATCTAAGAAGATATTAATGTATTTATTCCTGTCTTAAAATTAAGATCTGTATCAAAATCTAATTTAATATCTTTTCTTATAGAATTTTTTATATTTAAAAACTAATCTCTAAATAAATCTATAGCTTCATTAGTTTTATCTTCATAATAAAAAAGATCTCCATTTTCAACCTATCTAGCTAAATATCTAACTACACATTCTTCTATTTTATCTAAATAAGCTAAATTTTTATATAGAGTATTTACTCGGTTTCTAGTTATAGACTATACTTTTTTATTATAAAATTCCAAAATATTTTTATAATTATTGCTTCCTTCTTTCATATCCTAAGCTTTTATCGCCCCTAATACTATATGAAAAGTTTCATGTATTAAATCTCCTACATTAGCATTATTCTAATTTATATAAAGATTATTATTATAGATAAAGGCTCTCACATTATCAGTTCCATTTGGAAATATCTAATTTCCATTATCATCTTTTAATTCCTATAACTAGTTATTATCAGTTATAATAATCTTAATAGGAGTATCTTTAAAGAAAGTATTTTCTAAAGACTCTTTTAAATTATATAATGTTGCAGTTAAACTTTTAGTTGGAGGATTTCCACTAATATCAGTTCCAGTAGAATTAATAATTATTCCTGAATCTGTTAAGGATTTTAAATATACAGTATAAGTACCATTATCGTTTTTATAACTTCTTTCTACTAAAAATTGTTTTTTAGGACTATTATTTATTCTATTTATTATTTCATTAATTTTAATAAAATCTGCTTCTTCTAAAGGTTTATTAGCAATATTATTTTGAGAATAACCATTTTCAGTCATTGCATATAAAAATATACCTATTTTTTCTGGCAAATCTAATGAAGAAATATCTATCCCCTATTTTTTATAAAATTCCTATACCTCAGAAGGTTTTTTATTACTTAATAAATTATATTCCTAAGCGTATAATTTTGTTTTAGAGTTAATAGGATAATCAATAGAATCAATAGTCTATTCAGGATTTACTAAAAATCCTATAGTGGCGCTTCTTTTTCCTGTTGTATTATTGTCAAATTTTTTTAAGTCTATTTTAGAAGCTTTTTCAATATTAGCAGATCTATTAAAGCCTTCTATAGCTAATTTTGCATCTTTTAAAGATGAAAATCTAGGAGGATTAAATAAATTAGGACTTATTACACTAGTACTTATAATATATATATTATCTCCATTTTCTTTTAAATGGTTATATACATAATATCCTTTATATTCTCCATTAATTACCCCATCTTCATTTACTGGAGTAAATATATTCATAGTATCTTGCCCAAAATTAAATTCTTCACTTAAAATTTTACCTTTTCTTTTTAATTTTATTTTGTCATTATTTGTTAATTTTTTACCTAAGTAACTATAAATAATTGTATCTTTATCCTAATTTATAGTAATGTTGTAATTCTATCCATCTATTGTAAAATTAAGATATCCATTAAAAAAGTTTTTAGCATCTTCTAAACTTTGTATATTATCCTCATATTTAGTAGATAATTCTAACTAACCTAATGCTTTTCTTTCTTGATTTTTTAACGTAATGACATTATTAAATAATTGTTTAATTTGTGACTAAGTTAAATCAATTCTCTAAGGAATAGTTCTTCCTACTGATTCAACATGATAATTTGATAATATGATATCATCTTTAAAATATTCCTATAATAGAGATTCCATTTGTTCAGCATTTAAATTTATAAATTGTTGCTCACTTATTTTCTAGGAAAATTCCGGAATATATGTAGATAATGATTTGTATAATTCAGATTTACCAAAAGATTCTCTTTTCCAGTGAAGTCTTCTTAAATGTCTAGCCAAGTCAGATTCTGAGTCTTCATTTATTACCTATTGTTTAGTTAACTCTCTACAAAAATCATTTAATATAGAACCAGAATCTATAACTTTATCTCCATCTTTAATTAATTTATTATAATCAGAAATATTATTAAGATAATCTAACACTAAGTATTTAATTGTAAATTTATCTTTGATCTAATTATCTACTTCTTTAGTTATCCTTTCTAAATTTTCTTTATAATTATTTCTAATAATTTCTAATTTATTTTTATATTTCTCTGAAAGATACTAATCTAAAATTTCATCATCCTTTATTATCTATTCTACTAAATATTTTTTATATTCAGTTTCTGCAAAATTTTGAACATCAAATTTATTTCTAAACACATAGCTAACAACTCCATTTACCACTATTCTTCCTTTTAATTCTGAACCATTAGAATAAGCTTTATCTACTAAAGTAATTATATAAGGTTTATCTATATCTTTAATTAGTTCAGTTTCTTCAGGAAACATAGTTTTCAGATTTTCAAATGAACAGTTTCCTATAAGCTATTTACCTAAAAAATATTTCTAAGAGTTTTTCATTCTTGTAGATGAAGTCTACAAATCATTAAGTAACTATTTTATTTTATGTTCTGGTAATGTCTAAAGATATTCAACAATATCTTGAAGAGAATCCAGCTCCTTTTCACTGGATTCTCTATCAATTTTAAAGTTGTTTTTTCCTCCTATTTCAAAAATTATATCGCAATTCATATTATTAACATAATTTATAAATAAGTAATCTATTCTATCTAATGTACTATGCTAAAGTTGCTATCTATTTTTCTATATTATTTACATCTTTTCTTTGTTCAAAAAATGCAGAATTTTCTTTTAATCTTCTATGTAATTCTGGGAACATAGCCAAAGAGTTCTAAGTATAGTTATATAAACGATCATTTATCTAGTCAGGAGTTAATCCTAAACTATCTAATTGTAATAACTATATTGGATTAGTTGTATATTTCCAAGAGTAATCAGACCTATCGTAATATCTCCTATATACATCATAACCATGTAAGGGATTTAATACTTTTACATAAGGTTCTGTTCTATAATTTAAAGCATACTATGAATAAACTGTTGGAGCAATAGCAATTAAAAAGTCTCTCTTAGTAGGAAGAATATATTTGAAATCACTGCTATAATCAGAATTAGCCATAAACTAATAATAATCATATAATACATCTCCTTTAACAACCTAGTCTCTAAATACTCCTGTCATATATTTTCCTCCTAGTTTAGTTCCATTTACAGCAAGATTATATAGCATTAATATATCAGCAATAGAGTAATTATCATTGAATTTTTCATTAGCTAATTCAGATACTCCTAATAGATATTTATTATATGTCTATTTATTAGGTAAGCTCTAGTCAACATCAAATAAATTCAAAGCAGTTCTTAATGCACTTTTACCTCTATTAGAACTCTATACCAATTCTTTAACTAAGTAGTTATCTGGATAATTAGTTTTTAACCATTCGTAGAAATCATTCTCTACAAAGTTCTTCAAAGAATCTATACCATTTAAAGAATTAAGATATAATTCGTCTGATTTAACTAACTAATAATCAGAATCAAATACTTTTGTATTTGGAACTTTAGATATATCTATTGGTTCTGATTTAGATAAGAAATATGAAGTAACTAATATTTTATCAGTATACTAAACAATATTCTTGTAATCTTTATCAGTTAATGCATTATAAGATAACTCTCCTAATGAAATTAACTAGTCTAATATTTTAGATTTATTAGCAAATAAATGTCTCTACTATAAAGTATAATTTAATAAATCTAAACTAACCTTATAATGAGGAATTCTATTCATAATATCTAGAATATTCCAACTAGATTTTATAAGATTATAGTAGTCTGCTGCTAATTCTCTATATGATACTAAATCTCCCTATCTTGTATTATATTGTATAGGAGAATTTTGAGATACTTTTATCATATCATTATTTAAATATTTGTATATATCAAAGTTTCCATACAAGTCTGCATTAATAGCATCTATTAATATATTTTTTATTTCTAATTCGTTTAATTCTGGATTATTGCCTTTTATATTACTAAATATTTTATGAACTTGCTAGAATAATTTATCTCTTCCAGGATTTCCATCATAGGATCTTATAGCATTAATCATATCTTCTTTAGAAGTATTAGTAGTCTAATAATCTTCTTCTGTATCTTGTAAGTCTACAAATGTTATCTTATTAATATCTACTAATTTCTTAATTCCCATTTTATATTCTCTTCCAGATATTGTAGAATTCATTCGTTTAACACGCTTAATAAGTTCTATATCTGTCTGAGGAATACCTTGATTTAATTTAAGCCATACAGATGCTAGATTAGAAGTCTCATTAGCTTCATCAGTTATTCTAGTAAACTCATTTAAATCTAATTTAAAATCTAATAGAGAATAATTACTATTTGGATGCTACTTATTATATGCTTCTATCTATGTATTTACATCATTAATAATCTAATCAATGTACTTAAATACATAATTAGTATTCATATTATCAGTTTTAGGAAGAGTAAATCTAGCTAATTTTTTCATATATTCAGGGCTAGAATTAGAAATAGGTTGAGTTTTAGCTTGAATATACTTTTTAACAAAATCTTTTAAAGATTTAGATTCTACTTCAGAATATATAGAACCTAACTAAGAAATTATCCAACTATATTCATTATTAACTTTTCTTGGAACTCTACCTTCTGCTAACATTTCCATTATCATCTCTGCCTCATCCTCCATAGCTGTTATTTCAGCTTCCATTGCTTCTATTTTTTCCTCAGCAGATAAATTTTCAGAAGGTTTTACTATTAATTTAGATAAATCAATATCTCCATTTAATAATTTAATAGCTTTATTTACAGAACTAAATTGATTCTAGTATAAGTCATTTCTACTATACTTATCTATTAACTCAACAACAGGACTTGTCATAAATGAAACAATATCATTTAATTTGAATCCCATTATTATCATATGCAGATAATATTTAGCAAGATTAGTACCAGCATTAATCTTAGCAAGAATCAATTCTTTAGCATTGTCTGTTGCAGCAGATAGTAACTGAGAAATTAACTAGTCTACATATTTATCACTATAATCAATAGTTCCATCATAATTCTAATAGAACTATTCTTTTAATTTATTAGCTAACTACTAGTCTGCATTCCACAAATCTGGAATATGTTTAATATTTATATTCTCAAAATTCCAAGAAGCTCTTCCCTAGATTCTACTATAAGAATGATTCATCTTTAGATAGAATAAATCTTTCTAATTCCCCTTTCTAAGAATATTATGATAATAGTAAGTAAGATTAAACCAGTCTTTTTCACCATTAGCAGCAATACCAATTACATTCTTACCAACTAAGTTTTGATTCTACATAATATATTTAGTAAGAGGATTAATCATATTTAACTATTTAGTTTTAGCACCTTTAGGAGATTTATCTGCCTCTACCTATAAATCTTTCATTGTAATAGGGGAATATGCCTAGTCTCTGTTTCTAATATTATGAACCACATTTCTAATGTTAGCACTAGCAACATTCTTATAAGCTTGTTCTCTCTGATTGTAAGTTACTTTATAATTTTCATGATACTGAATCTATTTTAATATTCTTTCTTTTTCTTCTGCATTAGAATCAGTTAAATAATTATATCTTCCTTTATTATTATCTATCTTATAAATAAGATTAGCAAGATTTTTTATTCTAGAAGCACTATTTCTTGAATTAATTACCTAATTTAATTCATTTTCTATAGAATGTTCTGGATTCTCAGAAACTAATAATTTTAAACCTCTTGGTACAGGCAAGAATTTACTAGCTTCTATAGTCTTGTAAGATGAATAATTAAATAATGGACTCCAACCTATATAAATTCCATCATCATTAAAGGACTGTCCCATAACATATGCTTTATCAATATCCGTTTACTCTATTTCTTTCAAAATAGAACCGACTATATCATCATTCACAATAAGTGAACGTCTTGCGCTTCGGGCGATAATTCAAGAAATTCTTGTTTAGTAAAATCATTTCTTATTTTATATTTTAAAGATGGAACTTGTAATATATACGGCCTTATTATAGATATAAAATTTCTACAATCTTCTTCTGAAGAAGTAACTATAGAATAAGTTTCTTTTCCTTCATGAAAAAGTCTAAATTTTATATTCCATATCTCTGAGAAATATTCTATTATTTCTTCAGCAGTATCTTGATTCACACAAGTTGCTATTCTTATAGAATGTTGTATAGATGAGCGCTGCTTAGATGTGTTAACGTTTATACAGCCATCATCCATATACCAAATAGCAATTCCTAATGGATTTAACCAATTTAGTAGTTTTCTAGTAATAGTTTTTTTGGGAATATATACACTTCTGCGAAGAGCTTTTATTGTAGGATTTATAGAAAATTGAGTATATAATACTTTTCTACCTTTGTTATATCCACAAGTACAAATATATTCCTTTATTCCATTTAACTTAAACCCTAGTTTTATAGCAAGATTATGTTTCCATGTAAGAAACTCACGTTGCTCTTCTGAGTGGCTAAGCTTAAATACATAATTACTAGATATTGTTCCGTCTCCTAATAATAGAGCTATCAGTAAGCTCTTTTGTTCTTTGTTTAATTTTTTAACAATTTTTCTTTTCATAATTTTATTCAATTAGTTATTTAACAAACTGAATAAAAGCCCTACTCTCTTTCGAGATAGTCTGTGAACTTTTATCCTTATAAACAAGTATATTGATAACTTTATCAATTAGCTAGTCTAATATACTATAAGTTTATCTAGGATCATTAGCTGCGGATTGTCCAATCCAATTCTTTTTTACTATACCGATAATAGTTAATTATCGCCATTAAGATATTACTATCTTAACTTAGTAGAATTGGCTCTGAGGAGTTCCCCGTCAATTCACAAGATTTAACGACTACAATATTAATTTACTAAGTAGTATTACTTAGAAGGGTTAATTGTCACACTAGAACGGTCTAATGTCAATAGTCTGATCCCTACAGATATGTCTGTATATAACTTACGTAAGCAGTGTTAGAAGTATCCTAAGTCCAACCTACACAAACCATAGGCATGAAAGATTGTAATGACTGAGCGGGAATACGAGAAGATATAAAATGTAGAGAATTTAGGAATGAAGAATATTGTTGT
This sequence comes from Candidatus Gastranaerophilales bacterium, assembly GCA_944323665.1. Classification (GTDB taxonomy): domain Bacteria; phylum Cyanobacteriota; class Vampirovibrionia; order Gastranaerophilales; family Gastranaerophilaceae; genus CAG-196. Next base: position 116,750 of record CALUTN010000183.1, read on the forward strand.
TTATAGTGCTATAAAGATTCATAATATTCCTATTTAATATCTTTATAATCATCTTCAAAACTATCTTGTAAGAGAGCATTTCTTAATTCTATTATATGTTGCTAGAATTTAGGTAACTATTTAATTTCCTAATTAGTCATTAATACTCTTTTACTAGTATTCTAATCATATTTAGTGTCGTTTCCTAAAGAAACTAAACTACTAGATATTACTCTTCTCAAATCTCTATTTAAATCAATACTTGTATTTACTTGTATATCTAGATATTTATCCTATTTATATATATCTTCCAAGATTTTAGATATCTAATGATAAGCATCTGAATTTAAAACATCCTAATCGTTTGATTTTTTATCCAAAGCTTCTCTAATTTCCTATACTGGAGATACTTTATATAAAGTATAAGTAATTAACTAGTTTTCTCCATTAACTAAATTAGATTTAGTATATTTAAATCTCTTTATATAATCAACTCTTTTTAGAACTTTCTAAACATTTCCATTTTCATCATAAATTAATCTATATTTAGACTTATCAACTTCTTGTTTACTTTCATCTAAGACTTTTCCATCCACAGGTTCCCATGAAGAAGGAATATATTTTCCTATTTTAATTCCATCTTTATGAGTATATATTTCATTATCGTCATTTATATATTCCTACGAATAATCAAATGGATCTTCATAAACATTTAAGGTTTCATTTATATTACTAAAAGAAATTAATGTATGCTAACCATTATTCTTAACAAAAGCTAAGTTATAGAAACCAGTAGGTATTTTAGGAATTGTTGTCTATTTTCTAAAGAATTCTTCTCCCTAATCCATAATATCAGCTAGAGAATTATCACCAGTCTAGAAAATATCCTTATACATATTACCTAAAACAATTTCAGCTTCTGTATTTTCTAAACTATCTGGAATAATATCTATTAGCTATCCATTTAATTCAAATTTTCCCTAGTCTAATAAATCAAGTACTTCTTGAATTTGAGCCTATTTAGGTCTCTGAGATTTAGGTAAATTCCAAGAACCTCTAATAATAGGATGATCATATATATTCATAAATTTCTATACTCCATCTGCTGGATCTATATACTACCATCTAATAAAGGAAGGTTTTAAATTATTGGGCTTTATAATATTCAATCTATACTTGTTTGAAGATATATTAGAAATTTTTCTATATTCTGATACCTAAGTAGTATTTAAAACTCCAAACTTATCAAAATATTGTACAGTATATGGAGATGATGCTACTTCTAAATTTACTCCAGAACGCCTATCCTAGTTTTCTATAATACTTTTATAACCAGATACACTTCCTTTTGTTAAACCACCTATTTTAGTATTTACCTATTCTAATGTAGTAGGAGATAATCTCAAAATAGAATTATTTGGTAATACCTATAAAGCAGCATTAAATAATCTAATTTTCTAATCTTCAGTAGAACCTTCCCACTAAGTTCTTCTTTGAGTTACATTGTCTTTTCCTCCTGTTTTGAAGTGTATATTCCACTTATCAGAATCTGTTTCTTTTTCTATAACAAAAGATTGGTTTTTATCTTCTTTTAAACTAATAGTATATTTTTTACCATCATTTTTAGAAGTTATAGTAACATTATAATTATCTTCTATATCATATATTCCATTTTTAAATTTATAGTAATCATCCATTTTATCTAATACATGTGTTACTACTTCCCCATTTTCTTTTATTATATCAACTATATCAGTTGGCATAAACCAAGACTTGTCCCTAATAGGTTCATTAGCTTGCTTACTAGATAAGAAAAGATCTACTAATTGACTATTATACTAAGTAGTATCTTGAGTGGTAATAGATAAATAAGGTAGTTCTTCTGGATTTATTTTACCTTGAGTTTCCTATAATAATGTAGGTAAATCAAAGTTATAAATTTTTCTGCCCCTATCTCCATACTTATTTGGGTCTATGTTATTAGCTATACACCATTGTTCCAGTTTATTTATTAATTTCCCTCTAAAATCATTCCTAGCTCTTTTCAAAACATCCTAAAACATATACTTTCTATAAGTTCTAGTCTTTGGATCATATAACTAGAAATACTAAATTACATTATATCCAGGAGCCATAACATAACCAGAACCGGGATGTTTACGCTTAATAGATTTAGCATTAATTACAGAAGTAATATTAGTAATAAACTAAGTATAAATACTAGGATCACTAAAAGGAATTTTTAATTCAGAAGATGCACTATCTCTATTAGTTTTAAATTCCTATCTAATTTCCTATTTTATTCTTTCTGTTAAGTCCATATCATTATTACTCTTAGATTGGACAATTAACTTGCCTACAATCTTATATAATTTATATTTAGCTTTACTTGGATCTTCTGCATAGTCTTTAAAAAATCTTGATATATTAGTTAATTCCTATTCAGAAGCCTAAAATGCCGATTCTCCAAGACCATAATAAATCTCATTTATTGATTTAAAGTCTTTTCCATATGCAGCACAAGCAGCAACTACCTGAGAGAACTCGGTTAATTCAGAATTTACTACATCATGATCAGCATTTAACTAAATTCCCAAACCTTGTATATTTAATTTAAACGTATTTAAAGGACTATCATCTGTCCATACATTTGAATCATTGACATTCTTAGCACCGTTTTTAACAGCTGAACTATTAAATACATAAGCAATAAACTTATCTTTTAGTGGCTAGACAATATCCTTAACAGAAGTAACTTTTGCAGTAGTTTTGTATCCTACATTAATAACAAAGTTAGCTAATACTTGATTACTAAATTCAGAGATATTACCTTTAGCATCAGTACAATTTATTCCTCCTAATGATACAAATAATTCATATAAACTATCTATATCATGATAGCCTTCTCCTCCTACAGTACTATGTTCAGAATTTACGTCACTAAAATAGTGATATACTTTATTAGTTCCTTTTCCTAAAATAGATTCTATAGTAAAATAACCTTTATCATCTCTTCCGAAATCAGTTATTTCTACAATATTTCCAAATTGATTTTTATAAAATAATTTCTAATCCTATAATATTGCCTCTTTAAACCATCTAGATACTTCTTCCTAATCATATAATGTCTACTCAAATTGATTTATATTTTTAGTTAGATCTATAGTTCCATTCCACCTAATATTATGCATTTTCTTAAACATATTATACTATGCAGAATTTGATTTTAAAGATTGAAGCATCATAGCATTAGTCTAACCAAAAGATGCGAACTTAGCCAAGAAAGAGGTTAAATCATCTGTTTGGTCATCCCAGATAGGCTTTCTGTTAGTTCCTACTCTCTAATCACCTAATGAGTTGTTTTCAAAAATAACTTGAATTGAAGACATAGTAGAACTACCATCCTATGAGTCTATAGAATCAGACTCTCTTAAATTATTTACTGGAGCTGGCATATCTTTTACTACAGCTACATTTACTTGATTAGCTACACCATTTATAAGACCAGTCAGAGGATGCTATAAAGTGGCAGGAATAATTACATTACGTTTAAATTGAGTACCCTCTGCAGTATTAATTATCTCAATAATAGTTTTATCATATATATCCTACATATTAGGATTGCCATCTAAATCATTTATAGCTTTATAACTAGAAAATTCATTAATAAAACTATCTAAAGACTAAAATGGTATATTATTATCTGTAAGAAGTACTTCAAGTTTTTTACGTGCAATATTTATTTGTACGTCATTATTTTCTTTTTCTGTTTCTTCTAATACTGTAGAAACTGCTTTTCCTATTCTATTAAATAAAGTATTTTTTGCTTTATCTGGATGATTAATTTCTGAGCCTGATAAACTTAGTCTTAAGTTATTGCTAAATAAACCTTCTATATAGAAGAATTTCTACAAGAAAGGATTCATTTTATTGTTTTTACTTAAAATAAGTTCTCCAGTATCCTAGTTAATCCATTCTTTGGCAAATTTTTCTCTATCTATATTTTTAAGAATAGAAGAATCTGATAAAATTCTAGTAATAAGATTTAGATTTTTATCATTTAAGCTTCCATTAATCCATGAGTTCAAATCGTTCTTTGAATCAAATAATTTGAAACTAACTCCATATTCTTCTAAATTTTCAATAAATAATTTCTACTATTCAAATATATATTTTTTTAATCTAGTTGGATCATTATATAATTTAGCATAGAAATCAACAATTTCATTCAAATCACAGAATTTCTTTCTGTCTCTAAAATCTTTATCTGCTTCTAATTCTATCTTATCAACATTATTTTGATTATAAGTATATACTAAACTTAATAACTATTTAGAATTTCTATTTCTCAAAAACTTTCTAACATTATCAAGTCTATTAGAATCAAATATATCATTTGGTAACTTAAAGTTAATTCCTGCTTCTGTATCCAAAAATTGCATTAATTTCTCAAACTTAGATACTATATTTACCTAAATTTGATTATGTACTGAAAAGAAAGTGTTTCTATATAAGTCTATAAATTCCTACTCTCTATCATTCATTAAATCCATTACTCCTTCACTAAACATCGAAAGATTAGATAGATAATTTAAAAAGTTTGTTTTATCAGAATATACAGTAGGAGAAAAACTTATTCTTTTATTTTTTAAATAAGAAGTATAAAACTTGTCTAATATAGCATGCTAAAATAATTCAGAGGAAGACATATCTTTTACAGCTTTTACATCTCCTATAGGAGTAGTTATTTCACTATCTATAACAGGATCTACATCTATAGAATTAGGGTTCTATACAAACAAAAGAGAATTATATACACCTCCAAGTTTCTATTGTTTATATAGTCTTCTATTTAATTCAGAACCTAAACGAGATATGCTGTAATTAGATACACTAGAACCTGCTTTATTTAAAGAAGTTGATCTAGAAGCTTTTCCACTAACTATAGAATTGCATCTAACTAAATCACTAAGTGCTTTATCCTTTGTAGTTACTGCTTTAAAATATACTTTATTTCCTTGTATATCAAATATACTGGAAGTAGTCTAATTAGATTCTCTATTAAAGAGTCCTGTATATTTAGAACTTTCTAATAAATAATGTTTTAAATCCTGATTTCCAGCTAATCTTACTTGATTATCTATATCAGCAACTCTTAAAGATAATTTTAAGAAGTGATTTAAATAATTATTAGAAAATAATCCATTTTTAGGATCTGATGTATACTATTTTTTATAAGCATATAAAGCATCTAATCCAACTTCTGATAATAGATTAGTATCCAAGTAATAATCAAACATTTCAAGGAGATTACTAAATAATGTTTCATATTCATTTAATAATTTCTTATTTGTTAATACTTTATTTTTAAAATCCATTAAATCTATCTATGATAATATATCGAGAATAGAAGTATCTTTTCCATCAATATTTATTTTAGTATCTTCTAACTATAGATTATTTAAAGAAGAAAACAATCCTTCTAAATTAGAAGATCCTTGTTCATATTTGAAACCAAATGTATATAAATCATTTCCTTTACCTTTTAATTCTACTTTAGATATAAAGCTTCCAGCAGAATCTGGAATAGATTTATATCTATATTTATCTAGTCTATTAGAAACTAATTTATTTTTTTGTCTAACTTTACTCTAAAAAGATATTCTTTCTACTAAGTCAAATAAATCAGAATCCCAATTAAATTTTTGTTTAATAGTAAAAGAAGATTTAGAGGGCTGTAGATTACAATCAATATAATTATTATTTACATTTCTATATAATACAGCACATAAATCAGATACAGTTTCTAAAAAATTTTTACTATACTTTTCAGAACTATTTACTCTATTTAATTCAGCATATATATTAGAACCTGGATTGTCTCTATTTAAAACTGCATTATAAAATGAATATAATATATTTTTATGTTGCTCATTTAATAACTCAGAACTAGATAAAAAATCTATTATTCTTTCTCTAGAACCTTTTAAGTAATCAGGCTTAAATAATAACTCTAAAATGTTTATAGTATTATCTAATACATTTACATTTTGAGTATTAATATAATCTTTTAGGGTTTCTACAACAGCTTTATTATCTTCTAGATTAAAGTTTAGTTTGTTGTTTAACGTATCTGCAATTAAAGATTGCCATGCTTCCATTAAAGACGTCATTGTTAATGGCTAAGGAATTAACTAATGCTATTCATTATATTTATATATAAATATGGTTTCAATCATATCTTTTACATTAGAACTAGTATGAAGTTCACTTCCCTCATTTCCCTAAGTTTCCCATCCAGCACTTTGATGTTTTTTAGATTTTCTAATAATATACTTTTGGGCATCCTATCTCTAAGGCTCTATATTATTTAAAAATCCTTTTTCTATTCCTATATTATCTCCTAATTTCTGAGAAAGAATATCATCAAAACAAGATAGTTGAACATAATCATCAACATAATTAAGAAAATCATTTTTAGGATTTTCTATCTAATTTATTAAGTCCAAAACTTCTTTTTTATATGAAGCACCCCTTTCTATCTCTTTTAATAATTTATCTTTTATTTCTAAATAATAATTTGAGAATCTATTAGCAAGAAATAACTGAGTTTTTGCTTCATTATTTATATAGTTATTGCTATATTTATTGTTAAACCAAGTTTTTAAGGAAGTATTTTTTTGAATAAAATCTATTAATTGTCTATATAGAAATTCTTGTTGAAGTTTATTTTTCTATAATACTTTATTTTCTAGCTAAGAATTAAATTTAGCATTTCTATTCTCATCTGATACTACTAATTTTTTAAATTTGTCTAATACATAATAATACTAACTAGAATTGAGCATCCCGTTGGTATACATTGTAGAGATAGATTGTAAAATAGAATCATTTGGAAACTATTGTTTTAAATAACCTACAATTCTCTCAAATTTTCCTTCTTTATATTTTATTATCCTCTCATTTACCTCTTTCGGAGATAATTCATATTTAGTTTTTAGATAATCATTATATATCAATTTCTACTTTAATTCTCTACTAAAATCATTAGTTACTTCTTGTATTAAACCTGTATTAATTGGACCATATATCTCTAATAAAGCATCTTCTACTTTTTGTAGCTTAATGGCTTCCTTTTCTTCATCTGTCTACTGTTCTTTTTGCTATTCGGTAACAGTAGTATGACCTTCCTCGACATTATTCATGTCGAAGAAGGTTGATAATATAATATTTTTAAATTTTAATGCTTTTTCAGGAAGATTTTCTAAAGAAGTATTAACTAAGCCACAGATAATGTTATTAACATCATCTATAAAAATTTTAGAAGTTTCATCTAAATCCTCTGAACCTGTCAACAATATACGTTTATCCTCCCCAGATTTAGATTTATACTTATATTCTAAAGTTTTAATAATTCTATCTTCTATTCCTGGTCTATTTATCTAATTAAATAATAATTTTAAATCAGTAGCTAAACGCTAATAATTGTCTTTACTGTAATTAATATTACAAGCTGTCATAAATTTTACTTATTAAAAACATGAAGTATCTATATATGTTAAATAGTCTAATAATTTATATTTTTCATCGGTATCTTCTAGTTCACTTACTTTATCTACTATATCATTTCTTAGATTTTCTACTAACTATAGATAATTTTCAATACTTGAAGAATTAGATAATTGGTTTACCTACTCATCTTCTGGTAACATTTCTTCTAACTAGTTTAAGAAATCTTGATGTGACATTATATCTTCTCCAATAGGATCTTTAACTATTGAATTAAATGATTGTTTTGTTAAATCCTCGTAAGAATTAGAATTATCTGGAGTTAAAGTTATATACATATCTTCTTCATCTAAAGATAATTCTCCAGTATTTTCATTCTAGTTAGTATAAAGTATTTTACCATTTTCAAATTTAACATCTTTTAAAGAGTCCTTTCCTTCAAGATTTAAATTAATTAAATCTAATATATTATCAGTCCAAGTTCCATATTTGAAGAAATTTTTTATCTTTTTGTTATTTTGAACTGAAATAAATTTAGAATAATTTTCCTAACTATCTTCTAATCCATTATTTAATATATAATTAGAAAAAGCTATCTTCTCTTTCTAATCTATTATTTGAGAAGAGTATCCAGCCTACTATATAATAGAATTATTTGTCTACTAAGTCTAATTATCAATAGTTATTTTATTTCCCCCATTTATTAGTTTAGTTAAATTAATAGCCATTCCACCAGGAATAACATCAACATCAACATCAAAGTATATAGGATTAGTTCCACATTTTAAAAAAGTATAATCCTGACCATCATTTCCTCTAATATTTATCTGTTTATAATCCTAACTTTCTTCAAGATCTGGGTCAACAAATATACCATATTTAAATGGAGCATCTTCTGTATAAGCATGTGACTCTTCTAAGCTTTTAGTTGTTCCATGAAAAATAAGATTAAACATATTAAATAATGTATTATCATTACCTTTTCTTATTAATAATCCTTCTTTAAATAAAGAAGAAATATCAAAATCAAATTTTTCTTGTCTATCTTTTGTATCAATAGTAGATATACTTATTAAACCACTAGCTTTGGAATGAGTCTAGTAAATTCTGGATTTAGTAGCTATAGTGGATATTGCTTTTGGAAAGAAACTAAAAATAGAGTTAGCTCCAATAGTAACAGATGATATTATCTTTCCATTATCATCAGTTTCTCCTAAAATAATATTTTTATTTGTAGTATGAATAAGTCCAGATAAATTTCTTTTCTATTCACTTTTTCCAATATATTCATTAGTTTTAAAATCTGTTCCATCAGATTTAACTAATTTAGTGTGCATTGGTTTAAAATCAAAACCTACATATTTAAATTCTTTAGGAGATTCATTTGCAGTTAATTGTGATAATATAGTAGATAATAATGTATAATATTTTCTAGCATATTCTTCTTCTAAAGCAATCATATTTGCTTGGTTTTTACCATAGATAGAAGAATTACTTACATCAAATTGTCTAATAAATCCACCTATTTCCTTATTAGTAAAATCAATTCCTAGTCTAAATGTAGGTATATCTTTGCAATATTCCTAGTTAAACTTTATTAAGTTTTTTAAGTCATTAATAGTTACTTTATAAGTATTTAAAAGACTTTTCGCATCTTCAGTATCTAGTTTAGATTCCCATTTTTTTCCAAATTTATTAAACAGTTCTGCCTCTACTTTAGTTATATCTAATACTTTATTTTCGTTATAATTATTTTCACTTTTCCAATTATCTAACTATATTAAGAAATTTTCTAATCCGGCTCTAAAGTTCCACATAGCTGTAAACATTCTTATTCCGAGCGTATCCATTCTCCATGGTTTTTTAGATTTTTCACCATCTCCATTTAAAAGTTTCTATATTCTATGTGTAATTAATTCTGTAAAACTTAGACCATGATTATTTAATAATACCATTCTAACTTCTGGAGTATGAGCGTTAGGATTCTTTTTCTATTCTATATATCTTTCTGGAAGTTCTTCCGGAGATAAATTAGTATTAGAAGATACAAAAACTACAGCTTTTCCAAAAATAGATTCTGGTATAATACCTTTTAGAACATCTGATCTGTTTCCTACAATATATACCGGAGATACTATTTTACGCTTATCAGTATCTATAAAGTTTTTATAATCTTCAATATAATTTCCATCCTTATCAACTATATTATTTTCTACTGTAGCTATACTTAAAGTTCCTCCAAGCCTTCTAGGAATTGTTCTTTTAACTAATCTAGTAGTTCTATGAGATTCATACATATCTTCTGATAAGTCAATAGTATAACCATCTGGATGATCTTTTACTATTTTATTTATAAATTCCTCATATTGTTTAATAGAAGTAGATAAATTGTCTCTGAAATTTTCAGCTTTGATTTTATCAGAAATTTTTCCTTCAGCTATTTTTCTATTTATTTTATCTTTAATAGCTTGCTATACCTATGGATTTTTTAAATTATTAAAATCTGAAAGCCAACATATATCAAATATAGCAGAGAATGGAGAATCCTATAATGTTTTACTTAATCCATCTAATCTACATATAATAGATATTATATACTTTTCTCCATTAACATCTATATATCTAGGTTTACCTAAATCAGTGCCAACTCCAAAATTGTCGTAGTCTGTAGCTTTTCTAATTTCAAACTATATTTTTCTATTTTTCCAAGCCTAATCAAATCCTATTAATGAAGTTAAAGCTGGGTCCTTTAAATCTCCTCCAAATATAATAGAACTTTGTATTCTTGATAATATATCTTGATATTTCTATTTATCAGAAAGTTTAGTAATAGGCTCCTCTCCATTATAAATTGCATTTAAATTTCTTCTTATAGAAGTCTTTTCTCCTGGTAACCATGCAGAATATTTTCTAGTAGAGCCATCTGGATTAGTAAATGTTTCCTACAATCCAGTAATAGGAACTACTGTATTTGCTTCTATAAATAAATCAGATAAGTTAGATATCTCTATATCATTCTACTTTTCCTAATAAGAGGGATCACTAAAATTATTATATGATTGCTACTTATCATCTTCTAACTATCTCTATATTTTTTCTGGAGTATTTTCTGGATTTAATTCTGGAGAGTTATCAACTGTTGGAGAAATAACTAATTCTCCTTCCTATTCTTTGACTTCTGGTTCTGGAGTAACTTCTGGTTTTTCATTCTGTGTTGTTTCAGATAGATTTAATTTAGATAAAGCTTTCATATAAGAATCTCTAAATGTATTAATCTATCCAGAAATATTAAATCCTATAGACTTCATTTCATCTACAGTATTTTCTCCCACAAGTTTAGTTAAATTATTATCTAAGAATATAGAAGCTATTTTTCCTCTAGACATTAAGGTGTAAAATTTTCTTAAAAATGGAATAGATTTTTTAGCTCCAGTATATCCATCTATAGTATCGGGTAATTCAAATTTATCAATAAATACATAATCAAATTCCTGTCCCTACATGAACTTTTTTCCAGGAATTAACTCAGACGTTAAAGCATCACTTAAATTAGTGAAACCTGCTGATTTAAGAATTTGATAAGCTTTAGAATTTTCATCACCAATAAATCCTATATTAGCATCTTTAGGAATCTTCTATATTATTTCATTTATATTTCCACTAATTAAATCTCCGTTTATTTCTTCTTTATTATAAACTCTGAGATTTAAATTATGAATTAAACCAGGTAACTATTTTTCAAAAATATCCCATTGCTAGGCATCTCCAGTTTCTATAATATAATCTATTGTGTCTAAAATATTAGAAATCTTATTATTGTTATTCTATTTTTGTATATTACTAGATCTTAAAGATTCCTACAATTTAGAAGTCCTAGTACAAAACAAATTAGAAGGTTTTAAATTACCTATTTTATTAACTTCTCCATAACCTGACTAATTAGAATCACTTGCTAAAAATAATGTTCCTCCAACTTTATCAGCATAGGCTTCTAACATAGATATTTGAAAAGTATTTAAATGTGCTGCTTCATCTACAAATATTAATGGAGCAGTTATATCTGGATTAAATTTAATTTTATTTATTTTTAGATCTATTTTAACTTTATCAAAACCAGTAGAAACATGTCTACTTATTGTAAAGTAGTCAGTATCAATACTTTCTTTGTCATTATTGGAGTAATTGATTTTTTGTTCTGCTTTTTTAAATTCTTCATTTATTTTATTCCATTCAGGAAATAGCTTATTAAATATATTGTTATCCCCTTCTATAGTATATGAGATATTTTCATTTAATGAGTTCTATAATTTAATGGCTTGTGAGGTTGTAGGTCCTATTATTAAAGATTCCTAATCATAATATCTCTACCTTATAGATTTAAAACATACTTCTGTTTTTCCAGCTCCTGCAACACCGTTCATATAAAAAGTATTAGGAGAAACAGTAACTTTTGGATCAATTAATTTGATAAGATTTTTAAATCCTTCTTTATAAGTTTTAGTATGTACAGCTTCTCCAAGTCTAGATATATTTTGCTATATAGTAAGAGGGGCTATATTTTCATTATCCTTAATATAATTAATTAAAGATTTATAATAATTAGAGGGATTATCAGATAGTATACTTAGTATATATAAGGCCTAATCATATTTTGTAAATTCTTTTAAATTTTCATTTAATTTACTAGTCTTCTATAATTCTATATCAGAGTAATTTCCTAAATAAGATTTCCAAAATTCTGAATATTCAAAAAATTGTTTAGCAGATAATTTAGAATCCAAGAGAATTTTCTAAAAATTATTGTATAATTTCTACTCTGCCTAAAATATCTAATTTAACTAATTTTCTTCATCATCTTTATTAAAAGGAGGAAGCTAATCTAATCCATTAGATAAATCATATTCTTTATCTCCTATAGTAAATTTAAAAGAGAGTCCTTTTATAATATTATATCTTAATTCATTAGATATTTCAGCGGTATTAGTAAATCTTCTAAGTTTATTCATACCATTATTTAATGATATAGCTTCCCATATCTATATTTCGGTATTAAGATTATTTATTTCGCCCTATAGTAATTGAGCATAATCCTAATCTATTTCAGGAAGAGGTTGCCATTCTCTAGTTAAAACATCTTTATGATTATTTGCAAATTCATTTATCTATCTATTCTAGCCGAAAAAATGTTTTCCATTCGGATCTACAGACGCTGCATAAATGTATGCAGATAATAACTATAAAGACTTTTTAGCATTATTTAATTGTTTAGCCTAAGAATCATTTAATTCAAATGATGCTTGTGTATCGGCAGATATATAATCTTTATAAACCTAATTTAAGATATAATTCAAATTAACTAAATCTTCTTTACTTGTAGATATTTCTTTATTTATAGACGAAAGAATATTTTCTAATGGACTATGAGAATTTACTTTAAGTTTATTATAAAAATCATAAATAGGATTCTTCTATATTCTATTAACTAAATTATTAGAGTATTTCTATAAAGAATCTAACTGCAACTTCATAGTATCTCCAGCTAATCCTTTAGGATCGCCTTCTAATAATATTCTAAATTTAGCATCTTTTCCAAAGCTTATTGGGGTATTCTATAATATCTATACTAAAGTTTCTGGTAAAGTAGATAATTTAGAACTAATAAATTGATATACTTCAGAATCTGGATTCTATAATTCAGTAATCAAATCATTTATGGATAAATCATCTCCTAAACTATTATCTCCTTTTAATCCAAAAGCTTTAGAAGACTTTTTACTTAACATATTAAGAATATCTTTTATTGTTCTATAATCCTATTTTTTAAATTCTATAGGAATCTACTAAAGAACCTATTTATCTAATTCGTATATAGTTCTTTCATCAGCATCTTCATCAAAAGCCTTTTCTCTAGAAGTAAATGCAGACTAAATATTAGAAATAATTTCCTATTTATTTTCTAAATTGGAATTATTTATTTCTTCAATTATTTTGTTTATATTTCTTTCTCTAATTATAGGTTCTATAATAATATTTATAGAAGGAACCATATTATTAATAGAACTAATAATTTTATTAGATTCTTCTTTTACTTTAGTATAATAAGAGTCCTATAACTATTTTTGTATATCATCTATATTAGATAAGTCATCTTTTAAAGACATAAATATACTCTAATAAGAAGAAACATCTAGCATACTTCCAGAAACTAAAAATGGATATAACATTTCATTTTTTATAATATCCTTAATTCTAAGACCTATATTCTAAATTAATGTTCTATTAGTTGAACTATCAATAGAATAATTTATAGGTCTTAATATATCATCATATTTCTATATATACTGTTGAAGAAGTTGATTATTTAAATCAAATATTTTTTGTATTCTCTAGTTATAGAGTTGGACCTCATCTGGGGTTGTAGTATTATATCTGGCATTATACTACTCTTCTGATTCCTCTATACCATTTTCATCTACTAATCTAGAATCCATAGTATAGAAAGGTTTTTCTTTCAAAAATTTATCTAGCGATAAATCTTCATTATTATATAGCTACTATATAGAATTAAATATATTTCTATATTGTTTAGAAAATTCTTGTTGATTAAGTATTTCTGGAGAAACTATCTATTCTAAAGCTTTATATGCTAAAAATGCTTTATCTAAATTATTTAGCATTACATCTTTAACATGTTCATTCCATTCTTTATCAAGGTTAATTTGATCAGCTAATGTTAATTCCTAATCTGGATTAATTTTATTTGATAACCATTCTCCCCTATTTAAATCTAAAAAAGCTGCATTTAATACTGGATCTAATGCAAAGTTTAATTTTCTAGTATAATCTAAAGAAGAATCTCCAGATAAAAAATCATTTATTTTTTTCTGTGCATTATCTACCTATTGCTACAAGATCTATAAAGTGGTCTATCTTTTTGCCTACTATTCTGGATCAAGGTTCCTTCTTTGTTCATCAGTCATTACTGTTCCATCAGGAGTTCCTTCAAGAGTGGTAATAGCTTTATCATAATTCTATTTAGCCTATAAATACTAATTCTATAATTTTTTAAATTCCTAATAATATCCAGTTACATGAGAAGCATTTTTATATCCCTAATATCTGGCTTCTTGAAGTACCATTTTATCAAATAGTTGATCTTTATTTAATTTAGTACCACTTCCTACAATAGTTGCTTCTAGGGAATTTATTTTTTCTATAACTTTATTAGCTACATATCTATTTTGTGAATTTCTTTCATTATTAGTACTTAACCATGTAATAGCACCTGTATTAGGATCCCTAGAATACTCAATTCCAGAAATTTTAGTATTTCCAGCTTTACCTTTAGAAGCATACTCTTCAACTAAAGTTCTTAACTCTTGAGCTTTTCCATCATTAATTAAATCTACTAAATCTCTATCCCGTGTTTTATTGAAGCCTTTATATTTTTCAACTCCATAAAACAATCCACCACCAATAGCACCTCCAAGAAGAGACATAGTATATCTTTCAAGCATAGTATCATAATCAATAGGATTTTTGACACTAGCATCATACATTCCTAAATCACCTAAAAGAGAATAAGTAGCTTTAGTTAAATCAGTTACTAATTCTTCACTAACTTCCTCTAAACCTTCTCCTAATGCTTTTCCTGTAAAACCTAAATTGTGATCTTTTAAATTTTCTATAAAAGTTTCAGCTGCTTTTTTTCCAAAACTTGCTCCTTTTTTAAATAAATTAGAAGGAGTTTTTTCTATTTTTGTTCCTTCTTTATATATCTCTTCAAAGGCTTCTTTTAATTCTTTTTTAACAGCCTATCTTCCCTATTTAATAGATTCTGCAGTTAAATCATCATAAAAAATTTCTCCTAAATGAGCAAATCTGTCTACACTAAACATAGCTGCAGTACTACCTAATGCAACCCAAGCAGCTTCTTTTTTTGTTGCACCTTTTTCTATCATATCTGCATAAACATCAGTATTAGATATAAGAGCCATATAAGCAAGAGCTAAATCAGCTCCTAGTCTCTATCTCTTTTTCATAGTCTCTAATACTGGATCATAATATTTTTTTAATGCTAACTAACCTAATGTAGAAGATTTCCATAATTCATCTGTAGGAGCCTCTAATCCTTTTAAATTTCCTCCAATTTTAGATTTATAAAGATTATAAGCCTATTTCTCAGCTTTTTCTAAGGCTTTTTTATCTCCTCTAAACCAATTAACAGCTTTAGCAATTTGTTTCTATTGTCCCCATTGCAATGCGACATCAGAAATTAAATTAGCAAAATTTTCAAAAGAGAAAGTATGTTCTTTACTCCACATAGAAGTAGATGTAGTTAAGGATTCTCCTTTAGCCGCTAAGTTATTCATCCATTCTGGGGTTTCATTATCTGCAGAACCGAACAAGTTAGTCGCAACACTATAAAGCATTGGAAGAGTTTTAGTTAATTCTTTAGCAATTATAGCTTTATAGTATAAAGGAGCTGCTGGAGTAAACATAGGAGCAATTAATGCAATATTTTTAGCAACAACTCCAGCGGCACTTTTTTCTAAATCATCGGAATCAAAAAAATCTATTTTATTTAATGTTGAGTCTTCTTTAGTTAATATATCAAAAGAAGAAAGTACAGTTTTTCCAAGTGGTGATCGTCCATTAAGTCTTTCATAATAATATGTTCCCTAAGAATTTAACTTATACTATCCTTTTACATGTTTATTTCCGAATTCATCTATTTCATCCTACTCATATTGTGCTAATACTAAAGGTTCTTTAAATAAACCTTTTATCCAATTAACTGGAGAACTAAATAAAGCATAATCTTCCGGAGTTTCATTTTCAAATTCTCCAGTTTTTGGATTATATATTTTCTATGATTGTGCAATTTCTTGTTCAGATTTAGTTTTTTTACTAGTAGTTCTCCATCCTTCTATTCCTATTTGAACTCTATCTGGGTTATTAGTTAAACCAATAGAAAAATCTATATTTTTAACTTTAGAGTTTTTTCTATTACTAGCAGTATCAAAAGCATCTAATTCAATTCCATGTGGAAATTCATTATTCTAAAAATCTCTCCATCTAGAAGCTTGTAGTTCATAAAAATTATTAAATTTTTCAGCAGAAAAATTTCCAAACTAATCTTTAAAAGCTTGGTTTTCTTTAATAAAATTTGATTTTAAATACTAGTCCTTACTTAGGAACTAGGTATTATCAGTAGTAAGTCCTCCTACAGAAGCTAGATCATCAATATCTAAGGTGGGATTACTTAAACTTGCTAATATCCAATCATTTTCAAACATAATTAATTATTTAATATTGAGGGATTTACTTTCTAATAATTTATATCTCGTTGTTGATATTCCTATTCTAAAGCTTGTGCAGAATCTATACCAAGTTTTTGATTTCCTCCTAATGCAGCTGCTGATTTATTCATATTTAATGGAATAAATATATTTCCTTTGAAAATATGATCATAATTATTAATACCTAGAGATAATACTTCAGCCCATCCATATTCATCAATATCTGGATACTATACATTTTTTCCAGAACCAGTAGCTAAACTGTTTTTAAGTTCTTTAACTAATTCAGGTGTTTGTTCTACCTAAGTTATAAAAGTATTATTTTGTTTATCAATATCAATTAATCCATCAGTAGTTATTCCAGATACTACTATAAAAGGAGCAAATTTAGATTTATCGAAATCACCATTAGGAGTAATTAGAGAAGCTAAATTGGGATATTTATTTCTATCTCCAAATATTCTAATTCTATCTTCCTAGGTCTAAGAACTTAATAAAAATTCTGAATATGCTTTTGAATATTCGTCTAATAAATCAAAATTTGGAGAACCATCCGATCTTATAGGAAGATTAGTTCTTAGTAGACCTTTACCATCATAAGATATATTAGATAGATTATCTAAATCTATTTTCTAATCTCCAAAATATATACCATTATCAGCATTTATAATGGATCTAATACCAGAATTATTTAATAAATTCTCAATAGATGTTTTACCTATATGATTTCCCTAAGTATCTTTAATTTGTTCATAAGCGGTTCCAGAAATTGTCATTCCTATACCTGTTTTATTATCTATAGTCTAAACTGTATCATGACCTCCATTTCCAGCCTATATTTGAGTAACTAAATTAGCTTTTATATCATTAGAAGCACTATCATCAGATTTCTTTTTATCTTTTTCTGCATTTTTATCCAAATCTAGTGTAAACTATTCTGTATGGTCTAAAGTAGATTCTATTAAAGTAGAAACTAAATTTAGAGCTTCTTCATCTGTACCATTTTCAGTTTTACTTTTAAGTAAAGTTTTTGCATTTTTAGGTAATGTTGTATATATAAAGTATAGAGCTTTTTTAGCTTGAATAGCTTGATCTTTTGTTAGATAATTACCTTTATATAAATTATCTACAGTAGAATTATAGTCTCCAGACTATTGTTGAGCATTAATAAATGTCTAAATTCCATCTATTAATTGATTAGCTTTAATTTTAGCATAACTATCTGTAGAATTAATATTAGTTCCTAAATTAGAAATATTATCTCTAATCATTTTAGTAACAGTTTCAATGCCTATACCATTTTTAACAACTTTAAGTATGTCATTATTATAAGCTAAAAATGGATAATATGCTCGAAGATTTAATAAATCTGAGTTAGTTAATGGAAAATATTCCTTATTCTATTTTAACTAATCAATTGTTAATAGTTTAAAATCTCCCTAATTATTCTCACAAAATATATAACCTTTATCATTTATAGCTAATTCATTTATTCCTCCATTTTCACTAACTATATCATAAGCTTGATCATATTCTTTTTTATTAAAATTAGCTATTTTCATCTAATTCAATATCTATATATATTTAGATTCTATATATGAAGTATTTGGATAAATTCCATACTACTAATCTATATAAAAATTTTGCAAACTATTAGTTAATTCCTACATATCATTAGGAAGTCCGTCTAACTTCTATAGCATTTCTAAAAGATCCTTATCTGTTAAGTCCTGTTTGTCTTTTTCATTAACTTTGCTAGTATCTTGTGTAGTAGTCTAGTCATTTCCAGATGAAACAACAGGCTAGTAAGAAACTAATGGGGGAATAATACTTCCCCCATTTTGAAATTTCAATATCATTTTTTTGTAAGTTTACTCATACTTTTAGACAGTCTTTCTATAGCTTTTTCATTTCTGTCTATACTATCTTTTATCTATTTGTAGAATCTTTTAATATCCTACTCTTTAGTATTAATTTTCTTTCCGTTTTTTATAAAATTAATATTCGGAGTAAACTAAGACTATGGAGTAGTATTAGACCATTTAGTATATGGTATACTATAATAATTTCTTAACTAATTATTTTCTGCTTGAGATACTTTTTTAGAAGCTGTTAAATATAAATTTAATTTATCTTTAAGAGAAGATGGCTAAACCCCTGATAATACTAAATTCCATACATTTAATTCTTCTGGAGTTAAATTAGTTCCATAAGCATTAGGATTATTATATATAGCATTATGAATATCCTATATAGCAAATTTATCTTTTAAAGCTTTATTTTCATCTCTTTTTTGTCTTGCTTCAAACTCAAACTACTACCCTAATACATCCCAAATATTATGTTTTTTAGATAGATAAGCTAGTTTAAAATTATTTTTATCCTAAATAGCTCTATTCAATTCTATATTATTAGAGGCAGATGTATCATGAATATTTTTAGCGTTTTCTTTTTCTTGCTACCAAGCTAGTTCATCATACTATCTTTGTACCTAATTACTTAATTGTCTACCTTTATTTTTAGCTTCCTAACCTTTTAATTCTGCTTCTAATCTAAGTGCATCATAATTTTCTCCACTTGATGTAGTTGGTCTATTTGCTAAATTAACTAAACTTGCATAATTTTTTTCTCCCTACATTTCAGAATCTAAGTCACTTCTAGTATATCTATGAAATATAAAAGGATCCTACAATACCGGATTAGTAGATTTTATAGCTAAATCAGTCATTTTTCTATTCATCCAATCTGCATACAAAGCTCTTGGAAGTCCGTAAGTTAAGGTAGGATTAGAGAAAATATTTAAACCCTTAATATTGTCAGGTTTAGAAGTAGACTAATCATTAGATATTTCTAATTTAGAAATATTAGAAGTATTTTCATTTGCTTGTAAAGGCCTTAACATATAATAATCAGTCTCAGGATCTAAATAGTATTCATATCCATTCTATTTAGCATACTCTATATCTTTTTTAAGCTATTCTGGATTATTATCGTAATCAGCTTTTCTAGCTAGCACTCGTCTATCATCAGTAATCTAACTATATAATCCATCAGAGGTCCAATTAGGGGTACTATCTCCACTATTTGGATTTGGAGAGTTTATAATATAATTATTACTATATCCAGGAGCTATAATTTCATCATTTAATCCTAAATTCTAGTAATCTGTTTGATAATTAGCAACCTATTCTTTGTATATAGGAGTATCTTGAGGTTGCCAAGTATAATACATTCCCCAGTGCCGTCTCTACATTTCTGAAATATTATCTGGAGATATTGTATTGTTTTTTAGTCTATCTATCATAGACTTTAATCTAGAATTAGTATCGAATGAGTAATTCTGACTTTTAGATACGTTATTAACTCCACTACTTGTTCCTAATCTAGGAACAACATATTTACTTAATGGAGACTTAGAATATTCAGCAGAACCAGGCCATAGAATATCTTTTTTAGGATCACTAAGAGAATCCCAATCTACTACACCATTATTTAATGTGATTTTTCCTGCATTCTAGAATTTTTTAATTTTAGTTAGATCTAAAACCCCTCCTTGCTATTTTCTAGTTACTTTGTCATCCCTAGAAGTTTTTTTCTTCTTTTTAGATTGTCTATGGGGTAATTCCCTATTTCTAAGAGCATCTTGCATCGCATAATACCGTTCTCCAAATAACTAATTATACATATTTTGTCTATTTTTTCTTGCAGCTCCGTATAACTGGTCCTTATAATAGGGTATTCCGTATAGATTAAAATATCTAGAAACATTATCTCTAGCTCTTTGATCTTGTATTCTTTCTATTCTTAATGGGTTATTTTCTACAGCTCTCTATACTCTAGTCTATCCAATATCCCTACCCAATCTTTCTCTATCTAACCTGTTTAAATTATCGGTGATAGTTCTGAAATTAAATGGAGACTAATATCCCTATAGTTGTATATTATAATTAGGTCTAGGAATTACAGCCGGAACATTTTTAGTAACTGGCTTTACTTTATGAACTACAGGAATATACTAATTAAGTCTGTTTATAAATCTTACTTGGGATGCTTCTGGTTTTATAATTTCACTACCCTATACAGGAACTCCTAATTTCTATTGTCTTTCTGCTTCCTACAGTTCTTTTCTTGCATCTTCTACAGTCCACTAATTTTTATTCTTTTGTTTATTCTATTTAAAATCAGCTAAACGTTCTAAAAAAGATTTGGGAGAATTATTCTTCTATCTAGATTCTCTAGACTGCAATCGTTTTATTTCTTCTTCTGTTAATTTTGGTTTTCCAAATAATTGTCTTTGATGATTAATTATTTTTATATCCTATGGAGTTAATTTAGTATATCCTAAAGACTCTAATCTCTAAATCTACTAAGAAGATAATTTAGGTTTCTATTTAGGTGTCTATTTAGAAGTCTAATTTGTTTTCTTTTTATTATTTTGATTAGTTTTTCTATATATTCCCCATTTACTATATTCTACTCCTGGAAGTAATTTTACCTCCCTTTGTACCTCAACCTCAGGTCCTGATCTAAATAAATAAGTAAACGGTCTCTTAAACCAATTATCATTATAATGTTTAAATTCTTTAGGAAGTTCCTGACCTTCTGTTATTAATTTAAAATATTCATTCTATTCATCATAACCTTTTTTCTTCTTAAGTTCTTTCAGCTAATCTACAGAAATTTTTGCATTTTTTCCAGATTTAGTTGTCAAAATATTAGTAGTAATATCTGAAGTATATTTATTATTAGTATTAATCCCAACCTATCCTCTATGCGCTCCTAATAATGCTTGTATACCCACTGAAATTTTTCTTAAATCTTCTGTAGTAGCATCTTTTGGATTTGAAATTACTTTCTAGATAGATGGTACAGCAGAAACAGCATCTTTAATGGTTGATACCTATAATGCACGTACTAAAGCTTTACTTACTGGTCTTAATACTCTAGCTACTTTTGCAGCTTTTGCACTAGTTCCAAGCCCTGGTATTAATCCAATAGCGTCCATTCCTAATCCATATCCTAAATTTCTCCACATCTATCCAGATGTAACACTTTCATCGGCAGCATCAGCTCCTAAATTTGCTAAAGTACTTGCTACTCCAGATGCGGCAGAAACAGCTGTTCCATAAACAGGAATATATGAAGATCCAGCAGATATTATATCTAAAACAGATGCGCCTATTCTGGTCCAATCTTCTCCAGATAAGCCTTCAGATAATTTTCTTTCTCTAGCTTTGGCCTAATCTAAAGTAATATTTTCTCTTTCTGCTTTTTCTTTAATTGGCTTAAGTTTTTCTTCTTCCTTTTGTTTTTGTATCTGATCAAAATTATTTATGTAATTATAAAAATTATCAAAATCACCTCCAGACTAATATTTTAATACTCCTCCTTCTTTATGTTTAGCAACATTATTATAGTAATAATCACTAAGCCATTTCTAAACCTTAGGAGAGTCCAAATAATTTAATAGAGATACTTCCTGAACTTGTCCACTATTTGGATTATATACTATAACAGATTGTCTATCATAATCTAAAGTAGTTGGGATAGCATATAAATTTTCACTAATTTTATTATTGTCTAGCATTTGACTTTTAATTGCCCAATCTAAATTATTAGATAGATGTTGATAAGTACTATTTAATTTTCCTCTAAAAATTCTCTGTTTGTTAGGATCTATAAAATAATTTAACTATAACTCATGATTTAACCAATTTAAAGCATCTTTATTATAAGATCTATTAAAGTTATCAACTACCCATTTTTCATTATATGATGGCTTATATGTACTAAGGTTTAAGTTTACTCTAGACTAAAAAGGCTTGTTTTTTAAAGAGTTGATCCACTACTCCATATTTCTGTTATTTATGATCTCCTATGCCTACTGTACTAAACCTTCTTTCTACTATTGTTCTTGAATTTGCTATGCTTGCATTATAGTAGAGATCTACTCATCAGTATATCCTAATTTTTTATACTATTCCTCAACAGAATCACCTTCCTCATTTTCATCTACCTCTTCATTATTTTTAGTTTTAAAAAAAGGATTTAGAAAATCACTAGATATTCCAGCTTTGTTTAAGGCAATAATACTTTCAGAATTATAACCATTATTTAAAGCATTTATAGCGTTTTGTATACTATTCTTATAAGATTCCACATTTTTATATGGAGTCTCTGAAAAATCTAAATTAGTATAGTTACCATTATTTAAATAATTCTATAATTCCTACTATAAATACTATACTCTTTTTTCTGTTTTTCTAGTACCATCCTCTTGAGGTTCATCTAAATTTACATAAGGAGTTAAATCAAAATCTCCTCCTGAAGGATTGTTTGTTTTAGACCATGTTGGTACAAATCCCTACTATGATAAATCAAACTTATTAGAAGAAGATGGCTAAGATTTATCAATTTTATTTCTTAAAGCATTTCCTATTATATTAAAGTAAGAAGCTACCTCTTTATTTGCATAAAATTGACTATAATTTTTTTTCTTCCTATCTTTTAAATTATTATAATCCTAACTAGAAATTTTATTTCCAGAATCATCATAATAAAACTAAGTTCCTTCTACATTA